>JBQCFV010000815.1:0-3597 GCA_051958695.1 Chitinophaga sp.
GTGAGATAGCCGATGTAAGAAAAAACCAGCACCGTGTTTTCGCCGGGTACCGTGAGTGAATAATTGCCCTGAACATCGGTGAGCGTGCCCGTTTGCGTGCCTTTGATGGCCACGCTTACGCCGGGCAGGCCTTCGCCGGTCTCGCCATTGGTAACACGGCCCGATACACGGAAGTCCGCCACCGTAGCGACGGCGTCCGGATGCGGCGCGCGCGTGCCGGCTTTCGCCGAGCCTGCTCCACCACCCAACAAGATCAACGCAACGCAGGCCCTTGTTTTTTGCAGGAGACGGCCCTGCAGGTGAACTCTGATTTTGCAGCAATGCATAAAGTAGATTTTTGTGATGAGAAATAAATTTTGACGTGAATAACGAGCGGGCACAAAGGATGAGGAAAGAAAAGGAAATAGCGATGCCGGGCCGCGATAGCAGCCGGTTTGCCGTAGCAATGCATTAGCTATACGGCAGGATAAAATTGAAAAATTCCGTTAAGATGTGCATTCACGGAAAGCTCAATTAACAAATTCATAATCTGACGAACATGAACGATGTTCGTTTCCATCGATGCTAAAAAACCGGTTTTTCAGCCAGCGGGGCTGCGGAGCGGGAACATTCTTTTTTTCATAACGATGCGGATTTTGGTGTTTCTGGGTTTTAACAAAAAGTAAGGAATATAATCCAGATTTAAAAGTAAACGAAAGAAAAAATAATAAAACGCACCACGGAATTGAAAGAAGCAGGAAGCCTGGGCAGTGAGGATGGAAATGCCGGGTAAAGACCAATGGCGCCGTGGCAGGGGAATAGTTCTTTAGCCATGCGGATGTTTCATGCAAAAGAAAACCTGCGTCCTGCGCAGGTCTCCTATTATATCTTCAGCCATAAAGCGGGACGAACACCGCCGCCGTCTCCCGGCCGGCCGTGAACGCCGTTGCCGCGTACATACACGCACCCGTTTTTGTTGACGCCCGCGGAAGTGCGGCCATAATACCCGGGCGACCGAAGCCGCCACCAATGGAAATCATCCCCATACTTTGCCTGCCGCCTTGCATTATTCGCGTCATCAATAAGCCACGTTTGCCCTCCTTTATCACGTAATCCTGCGCTGCTGTCGCCGAAATACCGGCAGACCTCTTCAAGGCTTAACAGGAATATATTGTCGGTGGTGTCGTTACCGCCTTTGGTTTTGAACCAGGGGTTGTCGGGATTCGCGTTTGTGACCGCGATGATCTTTTTCTTTTCGTCTTCGCTGAACTGGTCGTACAATTCAGCGTTCAGGAATTTTCTCAGCTCGCAGTCCGCCCAGGTAACGTCAGCAAACGTGCTATGATACCACTTCAGCGCGATTATATCCCTTGTAATGATCAGCGCCCTCCCGTCTTCTGCGTCTAGCACCTGCCAGTGATAACCGGCAAAGGACAATATTTCGTCTTTTATCATGGGTTTGTTTTTCCTTTCAGTCCGTGTTCTCTTTTGCGAGCTTCTTTCTCCTGGAGATTTCCGCTTCGCTTACTTTTCCAGGATCGGACGAGCTGATCTTCGCATCCCCATCCGGAACATAGCTGACAATGACGATGCCTGACGGCGATATCGCGGCATCAGTTATTTTCCATTGGAGCGCCTGCGTGCCTTCGCGGAACAACTTTTTGCCTTTGCCGAAGGTTACCGGATACGTCCATGTATGCAACTCGTCTATCAGCCGGTTGGCCAGCAACGTTTGTATCAGCTTGCTGCTGCCATGTACGAGCAGATCGGGGCCATCTTCCTGTTTCAGCTTTTTAAGCTCATCAACAACGTCACCTTTGATCAATGTTGAATGCTGCCAGGAAAGATCGACCGGCGTTGTAGCCACCACGTACTTCCTGATGCTGTTGAACTTTTCAGCGATGGGATGCTCTCCCTGGTATGGCCAGTAGGCGGAGAATATTTCATAAGTGCGCCTGCCGAGCAGCAGGTCGAATGGCCGGGCCATCAGCTTTGCCAGCCTCTCTTCCAGCAGATCGTCGCCATAAAGGAACGTCCAGCCGCCCCATTTGAACCCGTTCGAAGGATCTTCATGCGGGCCGCCGGGCGATTGCAGCACACCATCCATACTCAGAAATGTGGTAACAACTATCTTTCTCATGGCTTGTTTGTTTATAGCATAAAGGTAAAGATAGCGGGCATCCGGAACGAGGTGCGGTTGCGACAATATGGCTGCTGTTTGCGACACCAGGCGGCGCGCCATGCAGCGGGCCGACAGCTCCAGGCTAAAAGCGCCTGTTCATGAATTTGATCAGCAAGATCCAGCAGATAACCGTCAGCACTATTCCGGACATGATCATCCACGTGCCATGATTCCGTGTTTTTGCAGAGAACGCATGTATGCGGGTGCCGTCCGGCAATGTCTTTTTTGTCAGGCGGACAAACGCGCCCATAAAGATCCCGATCAGGGAGAAAATAACGGGATAAGGGATCGGTGCAAATAACAGACCGGGAGAAAGATAGCCGATCAGCAGCCAGATAACCGGCAGGTCCTGCGGTTGGGAAAGTGCTTCCTTCCTGTTGTTACCAAGATGCTGCAATTGTTCAGGGGAATAGGAAATGCCCTGCTTTTCCAGCAGCTTTAACGCGAGCGCATAATCGAAGTCGCCCCATTCGTCTTTTTTGACAATTATCTCTTTCAGCTCTTGCGTGGTAAAGGACAACAGGTAATAGTCCGGCTCCACGTCTTCAGGAGATACTGTTATCAGGCTTTTCAGCAATGCGTCCGCCTGCTGGAAATGATCGGCGGGGATTTTCACAAGGTGGCGCTGGTCGAAGTTCTGGCCCAGGTATACTTTATCCAGCAGCAGTACTTCTTCTTCGTATTCCGAGGGGATGTTATGTTCCTGAAGAAGAGAAATGATGTCGGCGGCCTGTTCGGCCGTATGAAATCTTTTAAAGGCGAGTATTTTTTTCATAGCTGTTTATAGGGATTGGAAAGATAGGTGCATTTTCCGGCAATGCAAAGGTGAAGTTTCTGGGGCTGCAAGCTTATGTTGGCGTTGTTTTTGTGCCCGAATTGAAAAATCTTGCCATGAGCGACAATAAAAAAAATGTGGGTAAACAGGATGATATCCGCGTCGATGCCAATGATGCTTCCGAAGTGGAATATTTGCACCGGCAATTTCCTCAAAAGAGCCATGAAGAAATAAAGAAGGCCATTGTGGACAAAGGCCCGCTTAGAAAGGATATTGAGGAGTTTTTGCGCGGTAGTTAAGGTTGGTTGTCTATTACGAAGCGGCAACGAGCAGGACGGACCCTTCAGGTCGGGTGTTCATGGCTCTGAGCCGGCAATGAAACGGCCTGTTCCCGCCTTTGGGCTGGCAGCTTCGTTATGCGCCGGTTTAGCCAAAATCGATTTACCGATCAGGTGTTACATGCGTAGGTATGCGCTACGATCCCTCCCGGGAAAGTTTTGACATCCGCCAGTTTCATGTCCAGCGGTTGTGCGGCGCCGTCGAATATCCTCTCCCCTTCGCCTAATATTACCGGGTGAACGATCAGCTGGTATTCATCTATAAGCCCCGTTGCAATCAGGCTACGCATAAACCCGGCGCCCCCGATCGCATAGACCGGTTT
>JBQCFV010000816.1:0-4999 GCA_051958695.1 Chitinophaga sp.
AGCCGAGGTCGGGCATGATGAGACCAATACGCGTACCTTCTATATTCCCGCTCACCTCGGTCACTTCGCGGCCGCCGGGGAACTCGATCTTTTCGATCAGCCAGAGCGCGGAGCCGTAGATGATCAGCGAATCGCCGGGCAGCGCGTTCTCGTTGGAAATAGCTGCAATGAACGGCGGCGGGATATCTACCACGAAATTGTAGGATGTTTCGCCGTGACTGGTCACGATGCGGATGAGGTTCGGCACCTGGGGATCTGTCGCTTCGGTGGGCGCCTCGTCCGGGATGGTAATGATCAGGTTTGTATTGGTATTGTACGCGGTGTTGAAATAGGCGCTCATGCCGTTGAACGATACTTCTGTTACGCCGCCGAGGTTTTCGCCGGTAATCAGTATCAGCGTGCCGGGCAGTGCGCGGGTGAAAGCGCTGTCCTGGCTGGCGGAATCCAGCAGGGTCACCGACCGTACGGACGGCGGGCCGCCAACGCCGCCGTTATCTTTCGAGCAGGCCCAGAGCAGGCCGAGCATAAGGATGCATATGATGGATTGCAGTTTGTTCATGACGATTTTTTTTGACGTTAAAATTCATAAGGCACCGGCGGCTTGCGCAGGTTGGGCGCGGCGGACATTTCCACCGCCGGGTACGGCAGGTAAAAATTGCTTTCCGTTACCGGGTAAAACGCCGGCGTGTCTGAAGTGATGGTCCAGCTGGTAGCGTTGGTGGGAGCGTTGGGCACGATGCGGTAAGTGCCCCTGTCCTGCCCGGCCAGCAATGCCAGCGCTTTCTGCGGCGCATGGTAATGCATGCGCACGATGTCGTACCAGATGTGCCCTTCCATTGCCAGCTCCAGTCTCCGCTCGTTAAAAATATCGTCGGCGGTGATGGCGGCTTTTTCGGAAACGCCCGCGCGTTTGCGCACTTCGTTGAAATATTTCAGCGCCGTCGCATCGGTGGTGGAAGCGGCCGCGCCAAGCGCCGCTTCGGCGTATACGAGATACACGTCCGCGAGGCGAAGCATATAGGTGTTGATCTCCGTATGCTGCTGCGTCACTTTGCCCTCATTGTCTTCAGGCCGGCCTACTACGTATTTCTTCACCCATGCGCGGGTGTTGTAACGTTCGGTGCCTACCCAGTTCCAGGGCACCTGCAATTCCTGTATGATCTTTTTGCCGGGGTTGGCGGGATCGTCTACGGACTGATGGATATAAGAATAATGATCGCCGGGGAACATGAAGGTGGCCTTGCGGCGTTTGTCAAGCGTGGAATATAATTTCAGCTGATCGAGCGAACCGCCGAGGTCGCCGCCCCATCCGTCGCCAAAGCCGGTGATCTCCGAACCGTAGGCCAGGAAGGCCTGCACGCTGTTCTGCGTGCCCCAGTCGCCATCGTATTTCCATTGCAGGGAGAAGAGGCTTTCGGAGTTGTTATTGTTCTTCATCAGGAAGAGGTCTTCATAATTCGTCATCAGCTTCGCGCCGCTGTTCTCGATCACATCGAGCGCATATTTTCTTGCCTGGTCGAGGTCGGCCTGGTTGAGCGTGCCGCTGATGCCGGCGCGGGTGAGATACGCTTTTGCGAGCATGCCTTGTGCGCTCCAGCTGGTGATGCGGCCGCGCAGCGCGGGTGTGGGGGGAAGATTGTCCGCTGCGAACTGCAGGTCGCGGATAATAAATTCCCAAACGGATTCCACGGTGTTGCGCGTAATGGATGTATCCGTGAGCAGCACGTTGTTGTCAACGATGATGGGCACGGGCCCCCAGTTCTGCACAAGATAGCTGTACGCCACTGCGCGCATAAACCGGCCTTCCGCGATGCCCGCCTGTTTGGCGGCTTCGGGCACATCGGCCGAAGTGTATTTCGTGATGTTGTTGATCGCCATGTTCGACTGCGCCACTACGTTGAAGAACGAGGTCCAGGACGTGTATACTTCGGGCGTTACGTCGGTGGTCTGCATGCGGATGTTTTCCACCTGGTACGAGCCGGACATCAGCACGCCGCCCCTGCCGTCGCCGATGCCGTGCGAGGATTTGTCGTTGTAGGCGAACCACACGATGTTATACAGCGGCGCGGTGCCTGCCAGCACCTGTTCGGGCGTTTTGTAGAAGTTGGCGTCCACGATCGCGTCTTCGGGCGGACGGTTCAGGAAATCTTTGCTGCAACCGGCCAGCACACTGCACCAGAGCAACAGGAAAAATGTTTTTGTATGATGGAACTTGTTCATGTTGTAATGGTTTATACTTTAAAAATCAACACCGATGCTGGCGGAATACATCCTGGTGAGCGGGTAACGGCCTGCGTCCACCGCTATCAGCTGGCTGTTCAGCTGCACTTCTTTACCGAGGTACGCGCCCACTTCGGGATCAAAACCTTTGTATTTGGTGAAGGTGTGCAGGTTCTGAGCGCCGATGGTGAGCCGCACGGCTTTCACCACGTTCTGGCCGCGCAGCAGCGAGCCTGGTATATTGTAGCCCAGCTGTATGTTCTTGATGCGGATGTAAGAGCCGTCTTCCACGAAGCGGTCCGTAAAGCGGTTGCCGTTACCGTTGATGTCGGTGCCGGTGATGCGCGGCACGGTGGTGTTGGGGTTGACAAGCACGTCCTTCCCTCCTTCCGATTTGATGCGCGCATAGTCGAACGCTTCTACCAGCAGGTTGCGGCCGAGGTTGATGTTGTTCGGATTGGTATTGTCGAAGCTGAGATAATTGTAAATATCGTTGCCCTGCGCGCCGGTAAGCAGTATGCTTAAGTCGAAGCCTTTATAGGAGAAGGTGTTCGTCAGGCCAAACGTCAGCTTCGGCCAGGGGTTGCCGATAAAGGTCTGGTCGCGGGAATCGATGATGTTATCGCCGTTGAGGTCGCGGTATTTGATGTCGCCCACCCATACGCCCGCGTCTTTTGACACCGGCAGCCGCGTACCGTCCGATTGCGCGGGGATGGCGCTTTTCTGTATCTCGTCCTCAGACTGGAAAATGCCGTCCATAATGTAGCCCCAGAACATCCACGGCGCCTGCCCGATGGAAGAACGGCTCGTGAAGTTGTTCATATACCAGGCGGAGCGCGAAAGGAAAGCGGCGTCTGAATAAAACTTGGTGATCTTTGTTTTGAAGGAGGAAATATTGAAGTTCGTGCGCCAGGTAAAACCGTTCCGGTTGTCGATGTTCACGGTATTGAGCGTGATGCCGAAGCCCCTGTTCTCCATCGCGCCGATGTTCACGATCGGCGGGTTGATGGCGCCTTCGCCGGCGGTGCCCATGTAAGCGGGCAGCGGGTTCGGCATTAGCAGGTGGTCGGTTTTGCGGATGTAGTAGTCGCCTTCGAGCTGTATCCTGTCTTTAAACAGGCTGAGGTTCAGGCCGATGTTTTTGGTTTCGGTGGATTCCCATTTCAGACCGGCATTGCCGTACTGGCCCGTACGGAAACCCGCGCCCCAGGGAGTGGTCACGGAATTGAGCGCGGAATACTGCGCGCCGCCGCTGCCGTTGTTGCCGGTCATGCCGTATTCAGCGCGTATCTTCAGATCGCTGATCACATGGCTGAGCCCGCGCATGAAAGGTTCTTCACTCACGCGCCATGCCGCGGACACGGAGGGGAAATAACCCCATTTGTTTTCCGTACCGAAATTGCTCGACCCGTCCGCACGGCCCGCCAGCTGCACGATGTATTTATTGTCGTACGTATAGTTCACACGACCCAGCCACGATTCCAGCGCGCCGGAGCCTTTGGAGCTGCCAGTGGTTTGCCCGAGCGCGTCGCCGAGGTTGAGGCTGGGGATCTCGTTGCTCGCAAAACCGGTACGCATGGCGCTGAAGCCCTGGTAGTTCCAGGCCTGCGCTTCATGGCTGGCCATTACGCCGATGCTATGTTTCCCGATATCGGTATTGTATTGCAGCAATTCGTTGAGGTTCCAATAAAAGTTGCGGTTGTTCGTCACGCTCAGGCTGGCCTTTTCGTTGGCGTTATAACCGAGGCGGTAGGTGGGCGTGAACTTGCTGCCGTCCGCGTATTCGAAGTTGCCGTTAAAGCTGGTGCGGAATACGAGCCCTTTGATGATGCCCACTTCCGCGGTCACGCCGCCAAGACCGCCGGTCTTTTTCAGGTTATTGTCTATCAGGTTGGCGATAGCGACGGGGTTGAGCGGCGCGTACTTGGCATTGCTGCCGTATTCGTTTTCGGTGGCGCCGCCCCAGGTGCCGTCAGGGTTTTTCACCGCGATGTTCGGCGCGAGGTTGATGGCGTTGCGGATCACGTCCTCGCTCGTGGAAGCGAGTTTTTCCTTCGTCTGGTAGAAGTTCAGCGAGGTGCTCAGCTTCAGCCATTTGAACGCCTGGTTGTCCAGGTTGAGCCGGAAGGAATAGCGGTCGAAATTGGAGCCGATGGCTACGCCCTGCTGGTCGAAATATTCTCCCGACATATAATAGGTGGTGTTCTTCTGCCCACCGCTTACCGTTACCTGGTGTTTTTGCAGCGGCGCGGTCTGGAACAGCGCGTTCTGCCAGTTGGTGCCGTCGCCGAGCACGGAAGGGTTCTGGAACTCGGGCGTGGGCGTGCGGTCCAGCAGCCGCGCGATCTCGTTGTTCATGATAGCGTACTGCTGCAGGTTCATCACGGACAGGTCGTCCGGCTTGTCCTGCAGGGAATAGAGATAATTGTACGTCACTTTGAACTGCCCTGCCCTGCCGCGTTTGGTGGTTACGAGCACTACGCCGTTGGTGGCGCGGGAACCGTATACCGCCGTGGCGGAGGGCCCTTGCAACACTTCGATGCTGGCGATGTCGCTGGGGTTGATGCCGGCCAGCGGGTTCACGGAGCTGGTGGCGCCGTAGCTTACCGTAGCGGGCTGCATCTGCACGCCGTCGATCACGTACAGCGGTTCGTTGGTGCCGCTCAGGGTATTCACCCCGCGGATCACAACGGACACGCCGCCGCCGGGCTGGCCGGTGTTCTGCGTCACGTATACGCCCGCGGCCCTGCCCTGGAGGGCCTGGTCCATGGTGGTGTTG
>JBQCFV010000817.1:0-3210 GCA_051958695.1 Chitinophaga sp.
AGTTGCTGGAAGAAGCGAAACCGGTTACGGTGGATGTAAAAGACATGCCGCTGCTTTCTTTTCTGAAGCTGGTACTGAAAGACCAGCCGCTGGAATTTACGCAGGAAAAACAGACCGTGTTCATCCGCAGGAAAGCGGCCGTACGCGCGGAAGCGCTTCCCGCAGCACCCGCCTTTTTTCCGGTCAGCGGCGTGATAATGGATTCCCTCGGCGGTTTTCTCGCCGGTGCTTCCATCCGCATCAAAAACTCCAATGTATCCACCATTTCGGACGTGAACGGGCAATTCAACCTGCAGGCCAATACCGGCGACGTGCTCGTGATCTCGTACGTGGGCTTCAGAACGAAGGAGTTCAAAGTGATCAATTCCATTCCCATTTTGGTGCGGCTCGGCCGCGAAAGCACCGCCATCACGGAAGTGACGGTAACGCTCAATACCGGTTACCAAAGCCTCCCGCGCGAAAGGGCCACCGGCTCGTTCTCGATCGTGAGCGGCAAACAATTGGAAAATAAACTGCGCCCCGATCTGAAAGCCGCGCTGGAAGGCCAGGTAGCGGGCATGCAGCTCACCCGGGAAGGCAATCTCGAAGTGCGCGGCATTTCCACTTTCAATGCGGAAACCGCGCCGCTAATCGTAGTGGACGGCTTCCCCATCACCGGCGGATTGGAAACGCTGAATATCGACAACATCGAAAGCGTAACGATACTCAAAGACGGTGTGGCCGCGTCGATCTACGGCGCACGCTCGTCCAACGGCGTAATAGTAGTTACCACCAAGCACGGCAGGAAAGGCGCGCTGAGCGTACAGTACAACGGTTCCTTCGGCGTTACGCAGGCGCCGGACCTGAAGTATCTCAAACGCTCCAGCGCGGCGGATTATGTGGACGCTGAGCTGGACCTTTACGCGCAAAACCCGAACCAGTATCTCAATGCTTACAACGGCTACCGTTATCTTTCCCGCGTCAACTACCTCAAGGTGGCGGAATCGCTCAACATCATGAGCTCGCACGACGTGGAGGCGGAGCTCGCCCAATTGCGCACCAACGATGGTCTTGGCCAGCTGCAGGACTATCT
Organism: Chitinophaga sp.; assembly: GCA_051958695.1. Classification (GTDB taxonomy): domain Bacteria; phylum Bacteroidota; class Bacteroidia; order Chitinophagales; family Chitinophagaceae; genus Chitinophaga. The sequence goes on from JBQCFV010000817.1 coordinate 1,073, forward strand.
TTTCCGCAGCCAGCTCACCCAGCAGCACAACATCATGCTGTCCGGCGGCAACGAGCGGAACCAGACGGCCGCTTCCGCAAAATTTATCGGCAACCGCGGCAATACGCTTTATTCAAAGGACAACCGGCTGATACTGGACGTGCGCAACGATTGGAAGCCCGCGAAATTCCTCTCCCTCCGCCTGTTCTCCAACATCAACTACAGCACCTCGCAGGCGCCGCTGCGGCCGATGAGCGAGTTCCTCAGCTATCATTCGCAATACCTCATACACCCTTACGATCTGCTGGTAGACCCCGCCACGGGCCAGCCGCAGGACATCTACGCCACCAACCCGAACAAGATCTCCCGCTACGACGCCATCGCCGGGCTGAAACCGATGAGCTACAACCCGCTGGCTGACCTGGGCCAGGAGATCACGCGCATGCAGAACTTCCAGTTCCGCATCGGAGGCAACGTTAATATCATCCTGGCAAAAGGTCTCACCCTCGACGCAGGCGGCAGCTGGACGAGAGGCAATGCCTTCACCCGCAGCGTGTCCACCGGCGATTCTTACCGCATGCGCGTGGGTTACAACGACGCTACCTCTGTTTCAAACCCTTCCAAACACTACATCCCGGACGGCGATATGGTGAACGAATCGCGGAACGTGAACAATGCCTATACGCTGCGCTCGCAGCTGAACTTCAGCCGCAGCTTCGGCAAACATAGCCTGATCGCCATCGCCGGTACGGAAGTGATGCGCGACGTGCGCGATTACAACGCTTTTCCGACGCGCTTCGGTTACAACGACCAGGCGGGCACTTTCGCCACTTTCAACTACACCGATTATATCGCCGGGAATTACAATGCCGATATGTTGCAATCTGCCGGCAAACCTTCCGCCAGCATCGGTTCCATCGCCTTCCGGGATAACAGATTCGTGTCATGGTACGCCAACGCTTCGTACGAATACGACTACCGTTTTCTCGTAAGCGGCAGCATCCGGCTGGACCAGACGAACTTTTTCGGCACCGATCCGCGCTTCCGTTACAAACCGTTGTGGTCTGCGGGCGGCACCTACAAACTTTCCAACGAACGTTTCTTTCACGTATCCTGGCTTCCCAAGCTGTACGTAAGGGGCTCCTTTGGCGTGAACGGCAACATATCGCTGAACACCGGGCCGTTCCTGATCATCGCGCCCACGTCGTATTCCGATCTCACCGGCGATATTTCCTATAACATTTCATCACCGCCCAACAACTCCCTCCGCTGGGAACGTACGAACACCACGAATTTCGGCACGGACCTGAACCTGTTTTCCAAACTGAACGTGTCCCTCGACTATTACCTCCGCAAAAGCAAGGAGCTGCTCGCGGCCGACCCGGTAGATCCCACGCTGGGCTACACGTCGCTGGTAAGAAATGTGGGCCAGATCAATAACACCGGGCTGGAAGTGGCCGTAGACGGGGATGTGATAAAGAAGGACGACTTTACCTGGAACGTGCTCGGCACCATGAGCTACAACAATAACAAAGTGGTGGAGTACAACGTGAATTACCTGTTCTCCACTTCGCTCACGATGGTTTCCGTGAACAAGGAAGGCATGCCCGCAAACGCTTTGTACGCCTTCCGTTTCGCCGGTCTTGACGCCAACGGCGCCGCGCAGTATTACAACCAAAAAGGCGAAAAAATTACCGGCGGCGCGGTGAGCGTGGACGATGTGGTGTATATGGGAACGCTGCGCCCGAAATTCGCGTACAGCCTCACCAATACTTTCCGGTATAAAAATTTCGATCTCGCGTTCATGCTGCTGGCGAAAACGGGGAACATCATCCGCCGTTATTCCTACGACGGCAATGCCATCCAGCACCAGGACGTGGGTAAACGCTGGAAAAAACCAGGCGACGAAGCGTTCACCAATTTTCCCGCGCTCAACCTGTTTTCGTTCGACTTCTTTTATTATCCGCTGTCAGACATGTTCATCGAAAGCGGGAATTTCCTGAAGCTCCGCGACGCGTCCATCACCTATAATTTTAACCGGCCGCTGCTGAAGAAGATTGGTATCAGCAACGCCAGCATCATGCTGCAGGGCCGCAACCTGCTGATGCTGACGGCCAACAGCGACAAGCTGGACCCTGAAGCTTACGAGCTGGAGGCCA
>JBQCFV010000818.1:0-2292 GCA_051958695.1 Chitinophaga sp.
CCGCTTATGAAAATCCGCATCGGCCTGCTTTTTCCACTGCCCTATGCTTTGCGTGCGGATGTACTCCGTAGGCGCGGTCAGGTCCACCGCCACGCATAACTGCGTACGGTCGTTACAGTTAGCCAGTATATCTTTCAGCAATTGGTTATTGCGGTAAGGCGCTTCGATAAACAACTGCGTCTGCTGCTTTTTTGCGGAGACCGCCTCCAGGTCTTTGATTGCTTTTACACGCTCCGGCGGTTTTACCGGGAGGTATCCCACGAACTGGAAGTTCTGCCCGTTCATGCCCGACGCCATCAGCGCCAGCAGCATGGAGTTGGGGCCAACGAGCGGCACTACGGCCGCCTGTATGCCATGCGCGGCCTGCACCACCAGCTGCCCGGGGTCTGCAATGGCGGGGCATCCCGCTTCGCTGATCACGCCGATGGAATGCCCTTCCTGCAGCAGCTTTTTCGCCAGCGCCGTATCAGGCGGATGATGCTCGTTCATGAGATGCAGCTGCAGCGTATCGATGTCGATATTCCGGTCCAGCGCTTTCAGGAAACGGCGGGCCGTTCTTTCATTTTCAACATAAAATATCTTCAGCTGCCGCACCGTATCGGTAATGTAAGGCGGGAGGCTGAAAAGCGCGTCGGCGCTCAGTATGGTAGGCACCAGGAAAACTTTACCGGGCATCGGGGAGGCGTTGTTGTTGTAAATGAATGGTTGCGGCGATCACGGCGTAACAGGGCGCCAGTATCCAGCCCAGCAGCGGGATGAACATCATCAGGTAGAATACCACGCCGTTGCCGATGGCCATACCTTTATGCTGCCCGATGTAAGCGATGCTCTGTTTCATGCTCCAGCGGCGGCGTTCGAAGCTGTAATCCATCATCGAAAATCCGAAATAATAACATTCAACGAACAGCGCGATCAGCGGCGTAAGCCAGCCCAGGATGGGAATAAAGGCCAGTATGGCGATGATGAGCATGAACACCGTCTGGTACAGCAGGTTCCGCAAAGAAAGACGGATGCCGCGCCCCACATCTTTCATCAGCTGCGAAAAGCTGAACGGGAAATCCTTCCGCTGCATGATGGCTTCGGTCTTTTCTGAAAGATAGGCGAACAAAGGCGAGCCGACGATCAGGAAAAGATATTTGAAGAAGGAAAAATACATGAGCAGGAACACCATGCGCACCGCGAAGCCCACCAAAAGGAACAGGAAATTCACCCACCCGTTCTGCACTTCCTCGATCCAGGTCTTCAGCGTCAGCAGGTTCAGCACATAATCAATGAACACACCCGAATAATCCCACACGAAATAAATGCCCACCGCGAACAGGAGACAGTAAATGATGCCGGGAATGATGATCCACTTCCACAACCGGTTGGCCGAAATAAACTGATGCGCTTTACCGTAAGACTGGATGGCGCCCAATACTTCTCTTAATGAAAACAAAGGTTTTTCGTTTTAAAATGACGCAATCAGGCAGAGGGAGTAAACAAAGGAACAAGGATGTAACGAATGTAAAATAGTAATATTTTGCAGTATGGTTAAGCTGGATGAAGCATTTTATGCTGATAAAGATGTGTTAAAAGTTGCGAAAGCCTTATTGGGCAAGATTTTGGTAACGGAAATAGACGGTATCCGCACCGCGGGAAAGATCGTGGAAACGGAAGCGTACAACGGTGCATTGGACCGTGCCTCGCATGCCTGGAATAACCGCCGCACGGGCAGAACGGAGATCATGTTCGGGCCGGGCGGCGCAGCGTACGTATATCTCTGTTACGGCATTCATCACCTATTTAACGTGGTGACCAACGAAGCGGGCACGCCGAACGCGGTGCTCGTTCGCGGCCTGGAACCGCTCGAGGGCATTGAGCATATGCTTTTCCGCTGCGGCAAGCCACGGCTGGACTATACGCTCACCGCGGGCCCGGGCAGCTTGTCCAAAGCCCTGGGCATTACTACCGCGCTCACCGGTCAAAGTTTGCTGGGGAACGTGATCTGGATAGAAGACGCACCGCCCGTGCCAAAAAAGAATATCGTGGCCGGTACGCGCGTGGGCGTGGCTTACGCGATGGAAGACGCATACCTGCCTTATCGTTTTTCGCTGAAAGGCAGCCCCTGGGTGAGCAAAGGGAAAGGACTGGAAAGAAAGCCCGTAAAATAAGAAGGGCCGGCAATCTCTGAGCCGGCCCTCCATTATTATGAGAAAGTGGTTAGAATTTCGGGCAAAGCGTGCCGTTCTTCTTGTTATCGTTTCTTGTGCGGATGTAGATCACTGAAAGCTCCATGCCGCCGCGGTAATT
>JBQCFV010000819.1:0-5241 GCA_051958695.1 Chitinophaga sp.
TGGGCGGGCTCAACATCGCCATCAAACCGGTCGATCACTTCACCGTAAACCTCAACGCTTCCGGCACGTATTCCATTAAAAACTACCGGAACCGCGTCAACAAATACAGCTACGCGCCTTATTACACCACGGCCAACCCGCCGGTGAACAACATGCAGAGCCAGGCGGAATACAAAGACATGGCCACCAACGTGTACGCCACCGCAGAATACGAAAACACCTTTGGCAAACATTACGTAAAAGGACAGGTAGGCGTGCGCAGCGACGCCATCAACGAATACTACGGCTTCACCGCCACGCGTTACGCCGGCACCAATCTCGACGACGACTGGACCATCGGCGGCGGCTACATCCCCAAACCCGACGGTACGCTGGATTACGCCACCATCGGTACTTACAACAACATCGTGAACCCGAACCTGTACGCGCTCAACTCGCTTTTCGGCAGGTTCAATTACGTGTTCAAGGACCGCTACCTCGCCGAATTTACCTGGCGGTACGACGGCTCCAGCAAGCTGGCCCCCGGTCACCGCTGGCAGTTCTTCCCGGCCTTTTCACTGGGCTGGCGCGTAACGGACGAAGCCTTCCTCGAAGAGTTCCGCAACCGTTTCGGTAATGTAAAGTTCCGTTACAGCTGGGGCCAGGTGGGCAATTCCAACATCGGCGGTTTCAACTACCAGGCGCGCGTGACCCTCAACCCGAACAAATACCCGTTCAACAATACCGCCAATGCCGGTGCGGATTTTACGCCGTACAACGAGCTGCTGGAATGGGAAATTTCCACCATGAGCAACTACGGCGTGGACGCGGATTTCTTTAACAACAAGCTCGCCGTCAGCTTCGACTTCTTCAACAAACGCACCACCGGTATTTATCTCACGCAGGAAGTGCCCGGCACGGCCGGCATCGGCTCCAGCCTGCAGAACGTGGGCGAAGTGGAGAACAAAGGCTGGGAACTGGCGGTGAACTACCGCGGCCGCACCGGCCAGGTGAGCCATACCGTGGGCGCGAACCTGTCCGACAACCTGAACCGTGTGATCCGTTTCGGGCAGGAATCCATCCGCGGCGCGGATTATACGTACATCATCCGCGAAGGTTTCCCGATCGCTTCGTATTTCGGTTACCGCGCGGACGGGCTTTACCAGAACCTGGACGATATCAAGAACGCGCCGAAAGTGCCGTTCGCCTACAACCAGCAGGTGCAGCCGGGAGACATCCGGTACATCGACCGCAACGGCGACGGCGTGATAGACGCGGACGACCGTTACGTGTTCGGCAATCCTTTCCCGCGGTATACTTTCGGGTTTACGTATAACCTGGTGTGGAAGAACTGGGACTTCACCATGTTCTGGCAGGGCGTGGGCAAACGTTCGCAATTCCTGCGCGGCGACATCGTGGAGGCCTTCCACAACAACGAAGACCACGCGTACGTACAGCACATCGACCGGTGGACGCCCACCAATCCCGATGCATCATACCCGAGGCTGACCATCGGCACGGCCAACGCCAACAATTTCGCGTATTCCGATTACTGGATGTTCGATACGAAATATCTGCGGCTGAAGAACCTGCAGGTGGGCTACACATTGCCCCGGTCGGTGACCGGCATCGTGAAGCTCCAGCGCGCGCGGTTGTATTTCACCAGCCAGAACCTGCTCACGTTTACGCCGAGAAGGTTCAAAGAGCTGGGCGTAGACCCCGAGTTTACGCAATACGACGACAAGCTCGGCTTCGCCAATTACAATGCCATCGCAGGCCGCAACTACCCGAATGCCGCTACGTTCGCGTTCGGGCTTGACATCAGATTCTAAATTATGAAACCGGGCATGACGGATTTTCAATACCGGGTACATGCGAGGTTCCATCCGACTTTAAAAAGAAAATTATTAACGGATGAAAAGATTATTGTTCATACTGTTGTGTACCGCGCTGCTGGCCGGCTGCCGTAAGCTGGACCAGCCCAACACGCGCGAGTTCACCGACGAGGCATACTGGCGGGACGCGCAGGATGCGCTGGACGCGCTTACCAGCTGCTACGAGAACATGTCCAACGACGGGCACTTTTTCGGGGACGAGGCGCTCAGCGACAATGCCTTCGTATCCGGCTCCGGCTTCAGCGGCGTATCGCTCATTGCCGCGGGCAGCTACGATCCGTCCATTGCGCGGGTGAGAGAGGAGTGGGGCTACCGCTACAGCTGCATCCGCAAATGCAATAACGTGATCATTAACATCGACCGCGTGCCTTCCATGGACGAAACGCTGAAGCAGCGCATTCTCGCGGAAGCGCGTTTTATCCGCGCGTATTCTTATTTCCAGATGGCCTTTTGGTTTGGCGATGCGCCGTTTTATACGAGCCTCATTTCCATCGAAGAGTCCAAAACCATCGCGCGTACGCCCAAAGCAGAGATCATTGCTTTTGTGCTGGACGAGCTGTCCGCCATCCGCAGCGCGCTGCCGGTCAATACCGATTACGCCGAGAAGGACAGGGGCCGCATTACCCGCGGCGCGGCAATCGCCATGAGCGCGCGTGTGAAGCTGTATAACGGCGACTGGGAAGGCGCGAAAAATGAATGCGAGTTGCTGGTGAACTCCACGGCGAACGGCACGTATTCGCTGCTGGGCAATTACGGTAACCTCTTCCTGCCCGCCAATGAATTTAACAGCGAGACCATTCTCGATATTCAATACGGCGGCGGCAGAACGTACGGCACGCAGCGCAGCTTTCTCCCGCAAACCGTGGCCCTGCTGCGCAGCACGCTGGTGCCCACGCAGGATCTCGTGGACGATTATATCATGCTCAACGGCAAAACCATTGATGAGGCCGGCTCCGGCTACAACGAGAACAATCCGTATGTGAACCGCGACCCGCGCTTCGCCGCCAGCATCATTTATCACGGCGCTACGATCACGGATTTTGAGAACAACGTGCAGACCATCCTCACGCAGCCCGGTTCCGTGCCCGCCACCAACAGTGTGGACGATCAGGGCGCTTCGCCCACGGGATATTATTTCCGCAAGTTCTACGACCGCACCGCCACCAATTACAATTCCACCCTCAACCTGCCCGTTATCCGTTTTGCGGACGTGCTGCTGATGTACGCCGAAGCGCTCAACGAGCTGGGTGAGTTCGACGCGGCCGCATGGGATAACACCATCCGCTTGTTGCGCGTACGTGCCGGTTTTACCGAAGCGGGCGCCACCGGGTTTCCCGGCGGGGATAAGGAGGCGCTGCGGACGATCATACGCAGGGAAAGAAGGGCCGAGCTGGCATTCGAAGGCTTGCGCATTTTTGACATACGGCGCTGGGGAACGGCGGAAACCGTGCTGAGCAAGCCCGTGCGCGGCATTAAGGTAAGCGGCGGCGCGTTCAACCGCGACCCGGATGGGTATATCATCGTGGAGAACAGAACGTTCGCCAGTCCCAAACATTACCTCTGGCCCGTGCCCACTTTCGAAAGCGACCAGAACAAAAACCTCGGCCAAAACACCGGTTGGTGATCATCAACGCAATAAACTCATGTTATGAAAAGATATTCCGCAGCCATCATTTTTTCACTGCTGGCCTTTGCCATAACGGCCTGCAAAAAGAACGACTATACCATCAATACGAACCTGAAACCGGTAGACAAACTCACCGCGCCGGTAAACGGAAAATTCACCAAGCTGCAACCCGCCACCAGCGCCACGCTCACCTTTGAATGGGACCAGGCCCGCGCGGAAGACGGTTCGCTCGTGCTGTACGAAGTGGTGTTCGACAAAGAGTCCGGCGACTTCAGCGAGCCGCTGGCCCGCATCGCTTCAGACGGCGGAGGGATACAGAACAAGCTCACCCTCAGCCATAAAGACCTGAACACGCTCGCCGCCAAAGCCGGCATTCCCGCGCTCGGCACCGGCAAGCTCCAGTGGAACGTGGCAGCCAGTAAGGGTTTCAACATCCAGCCTTCCGCCCAAACCGGGACCATAGAGCTGGAAAGGCCCGCAGGCTTTGCCGAAATTCCCGTGGACGCATATCTCACCGGCACCGCCACCGAAGCGGGCGGCGACATCGCCAACGCTTTGCAGATGAAAATGCTCACGGCAGGCGTGTTTGAAATTTACACGTCGCTGAAAGACGGCACCTTCCAGTTTATCGACCGCAGGACGGGCACGCCCAACAACTTTTATATGGACGGGCAGCTGCTGAAAGAAAAAGGCGAAAGCACGCATACCGGCGGCACCAAAGCGTACCGCATCCGGCTGGACTTCAACAACGCCACCGCTACCGTTACCGAAATACTCAGCATCGGCCTCTGGTTCGCGCCGGAAGACAAGTTCCTGTTCGAGACCGCCTATGCCGGCGGCGGCAAATGGAGCGCCTCCGACCAGAACATCACTTTCAGGCAGGAATCATGGGGACGCGACGAACGTTATAAATTCCGCATCCGCGTAAAAGACGCGGCAGGCACGGAAGGCGACGAATGGATCGGCAGCTCCAATGCAGACAACAGCCGCCCCACGGCCAATACGCCGCCGTCGTTCTGGGAGCTGCGCCCCATCACCAACAACGACCGCTGGAACTATTGCTACAAGTTCATGACGGAAGTAGACACGCATAACTGCGATGTAAACCTGTATTTCTACACGGACAAAAATTACACGCACGAAATCATCATCAAATAAGACCGCCTTATGAACATACCGTTCAAAAAAATATTGTGCTGCGCCTTTTTGCTTTCCACGCTGACCGCCTGCCTGAAAGAACCGGTGGACGACGGGCCGGGCCCGGGCGCAGGTAAAAAGCCGGTGACGCAGAACTGGGACAAGAACGCCGATTCGTCGTACGTATCGCTGATGGGAAATTTTTATAACCAGTCCGGCAAATACTATAACGAAAACAGCGCCGGTAAAACGGATTTCCATTACTGGCGCAACGCGCATGCGCTCGACGTGCTGCTGGACGCCTATCTCCGTACGGACGACCCGGAAGTAAAAAACCGCATGGACGACCTGCTGGAAGGCATGCGCGTAAAAAACGGCAACACGTACATCAACCATTTTTACGACGACATGGAATGGATGGCGCTGGCCTGCCTCCGCGCATACGAAGCCACCAGCGACGAAAAGTATAAAACCACCGCCGAGCTGTTGTGGACGGACATTAAAACCGGCTGGGACGATACCTGGGGCGGCGGTATTTACTGGAATAAGGAACGCAAGAACAAAAACACGCCCGCCAACGCGCCCGCCTGCATCATCGCGGCG
>JBQCFV010000820.1:0-2341 GCA_051958695.1 Chitinophaga sp.
CGAGAATATTTTCCAGGGCATGCTGCGCTCTCCCTGCCCGGTGGAAATGGCCATGCCTTCTTCGTTATAACGCAAACGGATATTGTCTTTAAAAGTAGCGGCCTTGTTGTAGGTGGAAACGGGGAGCAAATACCAGAAAGCCCAGCCCACCACGATCATCATGGCGCAGATGCCGAGCAAAGCGTTAAAATTCACCACCCGAAACAGGTAACCGGTAATGGTGGCGATCAGTAAAATAATGAGGGTATTGCGAAATACTTTGATCTCGCCCCGGCGGAGAAAATGAAACCGTAATGCATTGATAACCTCGTCCTTATTGTAGGTAAACTGGAGTAAATGCATTCAGCGAACTTACGAATTATTTTGATGCGGTCAAAGACATCGGCGTATCCAGATCGTCGCAGGTGGATACGGGCGCGTTGTTGCGGCGGACCGAGGAAGTAACGTTCGTTTTATCATCCAGGTCGTCTTCGTTGAGGCCGGGGAAGTTCTTTTTGATGAATTTCAGGTATTGCTGGAGCACTTTGGGATCTACTTTGAACGGGGCTACCACGTCCTGGCCGTCGTCGCCTTTGAGGTTGTTGTTATTCACACGGGTCTCGTTCTGCAAATACCATTTATAGAGATCGACCATGGCTTTCTGCATTTCCGCTTCCTCCACTTTTTCGACTTTGGACGTTTGCGGCAAACCCCATATGAATTCCTCTACCCTCGTAGTGGTTTTGGCTTTACCGCCCTTGTCCGGCTTATCACCGTTGTTATTTGTTTTATCGCCGTTATTGGCGAACGCTGCAGCGGTTGTAACTGTACCCAGCACCAACATGAACAACAGCTTTTTCATATGGGTAAGATTTAATGACCTAAAAATACAAAATAACTGAGATATTTTACGGCGAATTGACGAACCGGTACTTCTACGGTACAAACTGCACATATCCGGGTACAAATCGTGAATGCCTACACTTAATAGACGACTATTTCTCCCAAAAGTTGCGCGGTTTTTTGAATTTATTTGTCGCGGAAGTAGTTTTTGGGTTCATCCCTGGAACTTAGATTGTTTATAGTCAGCATTATATAAGATTTCCCGCATGCCGGCATTTATTTCCCTAAAAGAACAAAAGCAATGGATTAATCCATTGCTTTCGAGAGTCATTTACTTTGCAAGAAGATTCTCGCGGTGTAGGAATATTTGGTTTTTCATAGGACAGTAACCATATAAAAAATTAATACTTTAACAAATATAAAATAAATTAAATAACTGTAACCGGTTTCCCTTTAATATTCATAAACTGCAAAAAATGGCCATAAAAATAAACAAAATTAAATATAAAGTCATTTTACTGAACAAAATCTAACAAATTCAGTCCTGCCGGACAAGATCGGTTTAGTCCAAACAGGGTGATTTGTTAATGAAAACCGGCATTTTTGTTAATGCGCGCAGGATCAGGGGCATAAATTTGATACTCGGGCAGCTAAACCTTACATTCCCCCAGGTGTTCTTATGTTATCTTTTGCAGAAATCACTTCGCTTTGGAAAATTAACCCGTTGCAAATCCGCTTTTTGTATTTCCGGCATCGCCGCAAAGGCTTCCGCTTTCAAAAATTTGTTTTCACAACGTGATGCGCATTTCATCTGAAATCAAACAAAGGCAAAAGATACTATTCTCCCCCAATGTGATATTTTTTTCAAACGCCCGCGCTGTAATGCGCCAGCAGCACGGCAATGCGGGTACTATGCATGCATGCTTCCCGGCACGCATCCATTGGATGCTGATGATAACCTGAAAGAAAAAGACAAATTATCGTGATGCGGGATAAAATGAAAGGCTTCCTGGAACCCTTTGCGGGAGCGGGTTAAAAAGAAAAAGGGCACTTAGAAAAGCGCCCTCAATTTGTTACTATCCTATGAAAACCCTATTTGTATACAAAGGTATATCTATGTTAACTTTATTTGAAATTTTTAACGCTGAATAACAAATAATTAACAAAGTTTCTTATACGTCCCGTCCTCACAAACCCAATACCACCGCGCCTTTCAGCGGACGCCCTGTTCGCATTTTTTTGTTATCGCTTGTTAAAAGTTTATAAACAAACGGGCGTTTTTTCCTTCTTTCCTTTCTCAGCTGCAGCCCATGCTGTTGCCGCAGTTCAGGCATTTGTAACAGGTGCCGGAACGTACGGTGATGTGCCCGCAGGTATTGCAGGCCGGCGCATCGCTCTGCATGCTGCGCATATAATCCTGCGTGCTGCTTTCCCCGCCGGAAGCCGCTACGGCATGCGGTTTCACGGCTTTCGGGCCGGCCGCCGCCGAAGGCGGATTTCCCATCACGCGCACATCGGA
>JBQCFV010000821.1:0-3041 GCA_051958695.1 Chitinophaga sp.
TCGGCATGACGGAAGAAGAAGCCACACTCGCCATCAAAAACCATGTGCAGCTTTGTTATGACGTATGCCATTTCGCGGTGAGCTACGAAGACCCCAAAGTAGTGCTGGAACGGATGTACTTCTTCGGGTTGAAGATTGGCAAGATACAGATCAGCGCCGCGCTGAAAGGCATTTTCCCGAAAGAAGGAAGAGAGACCGTCACAAACGCTTTCGCCGCTTTCAACGAAGAAATATACCTGCACCAGGTGATCGCGCGTATGAGCAACGATCAGAAAGTGCATTATCCAGACCTGCCCCAGGCGCTTGCAGACGCGGAACGCCCCGACCTCGAGGAATGGCGCGCGCATTTCCACGTGCCGGTATTCATACAGGACTTTGGCGTGCTCACTTCCACCCGCGACGACATCAGCCGCGTGCTGGCGCTGCAGGCCGCCAAACCTTTCACCCAACACCTCGAAGTGGAAACCTATACCTGGGAAGTGCTTCCCCCCGCCCTGAAACAGGAAATGGGCAGCTCGATCGCCCGGGAGATGAAATGGGTGTTGCAACAATTGGAATTATCCTGACATGGCCCTAGCTTTGGGCCGGAATTGTAACACGAAGAAGAAGCAGCTACTATGAAAAAAACCGTGGTAATAGATGTGGTAGGATTGTCCGGCGTCCTGATCGGCGAACATACGCCTTTCCTGTCGGCATACGAAAAAAAGCACCATACCTCTTCCATCGCGCCGATGCTGCCCGCGGTGACCACCGCCGTGCAATCCACCTACGTTACGGGCCAGTGGCCCAGCGAGCACGGCATCGTAGGCAACGGCTGGTACGACCGTACGGACAGCGAGATCAAATTCTGGAAACAATCCAACAAGCTCGTGTACGGCGAAAAGGTGTGGGAGCACGCTCGCCGCCTGCATCCCGGCTTTACCTGCTCAAAAATGTTCTGGTGGTACAATATGTACTCCAGTGCAGACTTCTCGGTTACGCCCCGCCCGCAATATTTGTCGGACGGCCGCAAGATGCCCGATTGTTATTCGCATCCCGCATCGTTGCGCGACCGTTTGCAGCAGGAGCTGGGCACTTTCCCGCTGTTCCAGTTCTGGGGCCCCGGCGCCAATATCAAAAGCACGCAATGGATAGCGGACGCGTCCATTCTAACTGATAAATGGCACGATCCCAACCTCACGCTCATCTACCTTCCGCATCTCGATTACTGTCTGCAGAAATTCGGTCACGATTACACGAAAATAGCGCCCGAGCTGAAAGCGGTCGATAACGTGGTAAAGCAGCTGGTGGAATACTACGAACAGCAGCAATGCGAGATCATCATACTTTCGGAATACGGCATCACCAACGTGAGCAGACCCATCCACATCAACAGGCTGCTGCGTGAAAAGGGGCTGATAAACGTAAGGGTGGAGAGAGGCCTCGAGCTGCTGGACGCCGGTGCGTCGCGCGCTTTTGCGGTATCCGACCACCAGGTGGCGCATATCTACGTCAACGATCCCTGCTGTTTGCGGGAAGTGCGCGAGCTGGCAGAAAATATTCCCGGCGTGCAGCTGGTGCTGGACCGAGAGGGCAAACACGAGCACAACCTGCATCATGAACGCAGCGGCGATCTCGTGCTGGTGGCCGATGCGGACAGCTGGTTCACTTACTATTACTGGCAGGACGACGCCAAAGCCCCGGATTTCGCGCGCATCGTCGACATTCACCGCAAGCCCGGTTACGATCCGGTGGAAATGTTCCTCAACCCCGCAGATCCTTTTGTAAAAATGAAAGTGATCGGCAAGGTGCTCAAAAAGAAATTAGGCTTCCGTTACCTCATGGACGTGATCCCGCTGGACGCCACGCTGATAAAGGGTTCCCACGGGCGCATCGCCGGAGACCCGAAAGACCATCCCGTGCTGATCACCACGCAGGCGGTGAAGGGGAATGTGCAGGCGGTGGATGTGCGGGATATTATTTTGCAGCACATCGGGCTGGGAATTTAGTTATTCTCCAGGAGCGCCATGCCCCATTTCGCGTTGCGCCCTGCGCGATCCCGCGCAAAAAATGGGCCTGTCGGGCGTCATAACCGGCTTATCAACACCCGCATTCCATATTCTCCCGAAAAATCTCCTATTCATTCCTTACATTTATTGCAACCGATTGCTGTAAAAGGGACGAAGATCTACGGTCCGTCCGCCACGTTAAATGCAGATACGGTTAGCAGAAGCACAAGCACCATCAAATTAATCTTATGAAAAGGAGAGACTTTTTGAAGACCGGCGCCATGGCCGGCGTAGGGGCGGGCATTACCGTCCTCAACTTCCCTGTTTTTGGTAAAAATGCGCCCAGCAACAAGCTGGTTATCGGCGTGATGGGCGTGAACTCCCGCGGCAACTGGCTGGCCCGCGTAGCCTCCAAGCTGCCTAATGCAGAGGTGGGATTTATTTGCGATGTGGACGACAAGGCCGTTGAAAAGGGCCTTAAAGCCGTGAGCCACCAGTCGCGCAAGCCGGAAGTAATAAAAGACGTGCGGAAATTGCTCGAAAGAAAAGACATGGACGCGATGATGATCGCCGCGCCGGACCACTGGCATGCGCCCGCGGCCATTATGGCCTGCGCCGCCGGTAAACATGTATACGTTGAAAAACCCCTGGGCCACAATCCCCGCGAGGGCGAGATGGTGGTAGAGGCCGCATCGAAATACAAACGCACCGTGCAAATGGGCAACCAGCGCCGCTCCTGGCCCAACATGCGGCAGGCGTACAAAGAAATTCATGAGGACGGCATCATCGGCAAAGTATTCTACGCCCGCGGCTGGTATGTGAACAACCGCAAGCCGATCGGCGTCGGCAAAAAAGTGTCCGTGCCGCCGAACCTCGACTGGAACCTCTGGCAGGGCCCCGCGCCCCGCCGTGATTATATCGACAACGTGGTGCATTACGACTGGCACTGGCGCTGGGTATGGGGCACCGGCGAAGCCTGCAATAACGGCACCCACGAGGTGGATTGCATGCGCTGGTTCATGGGCGTCGATTATCCTGTTTCCGTAACCTCCG
>JBQCFV010000822.1:0-3040 GCA_051958695.1 Chitinophaga sp.
TTATCAGCGACATTATGATGCCGGAAATCGACGGACTGGAGCTTTGCAAACGCATCAAAACCACTTTTGACATCAGCCACATCCCCGTGATACTGCTCACGGCAAAAAACACCCTGCGCTCCAAGATCGAAGGGCTCGAAACCGGCGCGGACGCTTATATCGAAAAGCCGTTTTCCCCCGCTTACCTCAAAGTACAGATCGCCAACCTGCTGAGCAACCGCATCAAGATCCGGAAATTCTTTGCCAGCACGCCGCAGGCGCCCATCAATACCATGGCCCATACGCGCGAGGACGAGGCTTTTCTCAACAGCATCTACGGGTTTATTTTGCAGGAGATCGAAAATACCGAGCTGGACGTCGACCATCTTTCCCGCTTTGTGAACATGAGCCGGGTCAGCCTGTACCGGAAGATCAAAGCGGTATCCGACCTTACGCCGCACGAGCTGATCAACATCACCCGGCTGAAAAAAGCGGCGGAGCTGCTGGAGGAAAAAAATTACAAGATCTACGAAGTGGCGATGATGGTCGGGTATAAATCGCAGACCCATTTCGGGAAGAATTTCACCAAACAGTTCGGAGTAAGCCCCAGCCAGTATGTGCTGCAGAAAAAATGAGCCTGTAGTATTCGTACTACTTTTTTCAATGCAAAAAAGATTAATTTTATGCCGTCTCATTCTATTTTGGGCCACTTCCTATGAAAACTATACTGGTGGCGGACGACCATTCCATCGTAAGACTAGGCGTTTCGCAGATCATATCCACCCTTTCCATCCCCTCCACCGTCGAGGAAGCGTCCACGTTTGACGAGGTGATCGTTTACCTGGAAACAAAGTCTTTCGACCTGCTGATACTGGACATCAACATTCCCGGCGGTAACAACCTGCAGATGATCGACGCCGTGAGGTTGCGGCAGCCGGGCATCCGCATCCTGATGTTCAGCGGGTACGACGAGCAGCTGTTCGCCATCAATTACATACAGGCCGGCGCGGACGGTTACCTCGTAAAATATTCGCCGGAAGAAGAAATCCGTTCCGCCATCGGCACCGTGCTCAACGGGCAGAAATATATGAGCGCCGCCACGAAAGAGCAGCTGATCAACATGCTCCATTCCCAGCGCGAGCCTTCGCAGAACCCGCTTTCCATCCTGTCCGGCCGCGAGATCGAAGTGATGTACCTGCTTACGAAAGGTATTCCCGTAGCGCGCATTGCGGACATGCTGAACCTGCAGGTGACCACCGTGAGCACCTACAAGACCCGCATCTTTGAAAAATTGCAGATCAGCAACATCGTTGAATTGCTGGAAAAAGTAAAAATGTACAGTACGGCTAACTGACCAGGTGCAACACCACGCTCACCTTTGTGCCCCCGCCTTCGTTCGGCTGCATCTTCAAACGGCCGTTGATCAGCTGCAGCAATTCCGTCACCATCAGCAGGCCCAGGCCGCGGTATTCGTCCGGCCAGCGATGGTCTCCCAAAAGATATTTGCCCGGCACAAGCGTGTTGATGTGCTCCGCCAGCCGCGGATGTATACCGACGCCCGTGTCGATGATGCGGATCACCGCCATATCGCCCAGCCGCTCCGTTTCAAGCGTGATAGAGCCAGAGGTGGTGTATTTCACTGCATTGTCCAGCAGGTTGTGCACTACTACGCCCAGCAACTGGCGGTTCACCAGGGCAGGCACTGCGCCGTTCCTGCGCAGGTGAACGATCTCCACGTTACGCAGCTGCGCGATGGGCCTGAATATCCCGACCTTTTCCTCTAGCAGCTGGTCGAGCTGCAGCATTTCGGAGGAAGCACCGTTGACGGAGAACTGCATTTTCATGTACTGTATCAGGTTCCCGATCAGGTGGTACATGCGGTAATGCGTTTCGTAAAGCGCGGCGTGCTGCCTGTCCTGCTCTTTCATGGCGCGGGTGGTGAGCAGCAGGAACTTCATGGGGGTTTTGATATCGTGCGTAATGGCGGCAATAAGCCTTTGCTGCATCAGCGCCTGCTGGTGCAGCTGGCGTTCGGACGATTGCAGAAATTCCAGCGTTTCTTCCAGCCTGCGCGTTCGTTCAGACACGCGCATTTCCAGCATCCGGTTCTTGTAATGGCTCCTCGCCAGCCGGATGCGCATAAAAATGAACACGAGCAGTCCGAGGAAACCCGCTATCAGCAACCTGAACCACCACTCTTCGTACCAGGCGATCTTTACGGTGATATGCACCACGCGGTCGGTGTAATTATGCGCCCCGAAACCATTCACCTTCCTGATGCGCAGCCGGTAGCCGCCCGAATGCAGGCGCGAAAAAGTGATCGACCCGTCCGCCTCCACCGGCAGCCAGATGCCTTCCCCCTCCCCGCCTTCCAGCATGTAGAACAGCTGCAGGTTGTACGCGTCGCCGAAATAAGGCGTGCTTACTTCCAGCCGCAACTGCTGGTAATTGTCCGGCAGCGCGATGGTATCGGAAAAAGCGATGGGCCGGGTGTCCATCTGCACATTGTCTACGAACACCGCTTTGTCGGGCACTTCGGCGTTAATGCGCGAAGGCGCGAACATCACCAGCCCGTCCAGCGAAGGCAGCGAAAGGTTGCCGTCGGGCAGCTTTAATGCGCAGGGCTGGCAGCCGCCGTTAAATTCGTTGGTATTAAACCCTTTGTTTTTCCCGTAATAGAGATAGAACACGAACGAGCTTTCTCCCGCCGCATATGCCAGCAGATCTCTCCGCGCCACCTGGAAAAGGCCTTTGTTGGTGGTGATCCAGAAAAAACCTTTATCGTCCTCCGCGATGCAATGCGCCGTGGCAAGGTATTGCAGCTTGTCCAGCGGCATTTGGTAAAGCCGCCCTTTCTGCAGCAGGAAAAATCCCTGGTCGTAGGTGGTCACCCAGATCTCATCCGGCCCGGCCACGTGAATGCTGCGTACGTAATGACCGTTAAGACCGGCAATGCTGTCTGTTTTCCCATTGCTGAGATCCACCTTGTACAGCCCTCTTCCCGAGCCCACCCACATTACGCCGGGATGTTCGTACGCCATGTATGAAACGTCCGGCACCG
>JBQCFV010000823.1:0-3628 GCA_051958695.1 Chitinophaga sp.
AAAATGCGCCTGCAAACAGGCTGATGAAAAGGACAAGTGTGGAATGTTTCATAAAAATGAGCTGTTTAACGCCGCATAAATTACGGCCAAACGGCGAAAGTTGCAAATAATGCAGGCGCAGCCGTTTTTTCGTAGCTTCAGGGCATAACGGTAAAATATGAAAATAGCGGAAGATAAATGGCGGCATTTTTTTGTGGGCATCCCGATCGGGAGCATTACGCAGATCTTTGCCGATTATATTGCGCCCGGCCGCATGCTGGCCTCGGGTACGCTGGCACTGCTGGCGGTGGCGGGCGTGGGTTACGGGTTCGAGCTGTTCTCGAAAATAAGCGGCAAAGGCCATCATGAGCTGATGGACGCCATCGCCACGATATTGGGCGGCGTCATCGGGATAGCCGTTACCATGGCTATCCTGATGAAACTCTTTTATTGAATGGCCCCGATACTTACTTTGTTATTGACCACCCGCGGCTTGCCTGAAAAATCCAGCGTGCCAAGCACTTCCGCAGGCAATACATGACCGGCGTTCTTGGCGGGGGAATTTTCCGGGATGCGGAAATCCTCCGTCAGCAGCGGGTCCGGCCCTTGGATGGAATTGGCGTCTACGCCGCTGGCGGTTTTCCATGCGCTGAAATCCGTATAGGGCGCGCCGTTGGTCGTATTCCATATCCAGCCGGTGGCCGTGGCGGAGAAGTATAAATTGTTGTCGATCGTATTGCCGCTGCCGGTGTTGGTGTATTTGTGCAGGAAAAGATCGTCCGGCCCCGCCACTACCAGGTTGTTGCGGATCACGTTGTCGAAACATTGTTCCGTCAGCCGCAGCTCCCCTTCTATTTCCCCGTAAGCGCCGCGTTCGCGGTTGTTTCCCGCGAGGGTATTGTTCACCACATAACAATTGCGCGTGCCGCCGCTGGTAAAACCGAGGTAACCGCCGAGATAAATGCCCGTGCGGTACGTGTTCGTCACGATATTGTTCCGCACGATACAATCGCTGGTGGGGTAAGCGTCGTTCTCACTCACGATGCCGATGCCGCGGTCGCAGTCGTAAATGCGGTTGCGTTCCACGGTGATCTTCCGCGCGCCGTCCACGTAAATGGCGATGGCGCCGTGGCCGTGGATGGGGCCTACGGGGCCGGTGGTCATGTCGATATTGTAAAGCGTGTTCTCTGAAATAAGACCGTTGCGGGCATAATTGTATTCCGGCACGGTGTTGGCCGCGTAGCCGCCGGCCGCGTCTATACCGATGTTCTCCGCGTTGTAGATCGTGTTCTTACGGATCACGAACCCGTCCACATACCCGTTGATGGTAAGGTTTTCGCTATAGCCGGTGTTGCAGTCGTGGATCTCGTTCTCTTCCACCAGCACGTTTTTCATCGGTGTGCCCGTGTTGCCGAATATCTCGATGGCGTGCGCGCTGCGGCCGTCTGAAGGCGCAACGTTGTGCTCGATGTTGTAGATGCGGTTGCGGCGGATGACGATGTTGGAAGAACCTGCGTCCGCCACGATGCCGTTCACGCTTACGCCGGGAGCGCTGCTTTTGAAATTGCAGATGTCAAAACCTTCCACCTGTACGTAGCTGGCGTTATGAATGGTCACCAATGCCTCCTTGCCGCTGACGCTCATGCCGGTGCCGTCAATAACCGGCCGTTCGCCCGCATAGGCTTTGAGCGTGATCATTTTTTCAAGGCGGCCGGGTTTTGGGAAAGATACTTTTTCATAATAGCGCCCTTCGCGTACGATCACGGTATCGCCGGGCGCCGCTTTGGCCAGCGCGGCATTGATGCCTCTCATAGGCGCCTGCAAAGTGCCTGCCGCCGCGTCGTTGCCTGTTGGCGAAACGTAGAATTCATGCTGTTTTGGCTGTTCCGCCGGGGCGGTCGGGCTGCTTTTCCCGCAGCCCGATGCCGCCAGCAGGGTCATCATGAATATTACTCTTCTCATTGTATACTGTAAGTTTCTTTACGCCTGGTTCAATATGATTTTTTCAGACGGTTATCGTTCCGGCATGGATGCCGTTAGCCTGTTTCTTCCTGATACGATCTTTTCAGGCGGTTATCGTTCCAGCACGGATGCTGTTCGTCCTGTTTCTTCCTGTTTCGATCTTTCCAGGCGGTTATCGTTGGGCACGGATGCTGTTAGTCCTGTTTCTTCCTGATACGATGTTTCCGGCACGGATGTGCTGGCCGCTTTTAGCTATTCCGATACGATCTTCCTCACCCTGTTATTATTTTTATCCAGCACGTACACCGTACCGTTTTTGTCCACCGCCACGCCCAGCGGGCCTGCGAATGCGGCAGCTTCGCCGATGGCGTTGGCATAACCGGAAGTATTGCTGCCTGCGTAGGTGCTCACCGTCCAGCTGCCGGGCGTGATGAAACGGATGCTCTGATCAGGGTTGTAAGCGCCGCCGTCCCAGGTGCCGTTGCCGGCTACGTAAATATTGCCGTCCGCATCTATTGCGAGGCCCCATGGATTGGCGAATTTCGCGGCGCTGCCGGCGCCGTTCTCATAACCGGGCACATCGCTTTGCCCGGCGATCACTGTAGGCTCCCACGTATCTTTGGCATACTTCACGATCACGTGGCTGCCGCTGGCGGCCACATACAGGTTGCCTTCCTGGTCGAAGTCCGGCCCGCCGGGCGAGCTGATGCCGTCGGCTACCAGCGTTTTCATTCCTTCGGAAGGAATGCGGTAAATGGAACCACTGCCGCTGTTGGCGTAAAATACTTCGTTGGTGTTTTTGTTCACGGCTACCTGCCAGGTTTCCATCCCGGCGTCGAGCCAGGTGGTCACAACGCCTTCGGGCGTGATCTTTTTGATCTTCCAGCTGCCGGGGTCGGCGGTGAATACATTTCCCTGCGCGTCTACGGCTACGCCGTACGGTATATGGAAACGCGCTTCCGCGCCGGTGCCGTCGTTGTCGCCTTCAATGATGCTTCCGGCCAGGGTGGACACATTGCCGACGCTGTCTATCTTGCGGATGCAATGGTTGCCCGGGTCCGCCACATATACGTTCAGATCATCGTCCACTGCGATGCCGCTGCCGCGGTACCAGCCCTGGCTGTTGAAGCTGAACATGGCGTCTTCTCCCTTACCGTTCGCAAAACCCGCCACGCCGTTGCCTGCCAGCGTGGTGACGTTACGGGTGAAGATGTAATTAAACTCCCCCTCGCTCGATACTTCCTTTCCACCCACCTTCACCACTACCTTGCCCGAGCCGCATTTGCGCGGCACCACGGCCATGATCTGTTTCGTATTGCTGCCCACAATGGCCAGTTTTTTTCCGTTGATGCTTACTTCCACTTCGGTAGTATCGCCAAAGTTCTCGCCGTTGATGAGGATGGAAGTGCCGCCGCCGCCCTGCACGGGCAGAAAGCTTTCCACCGATACCGGCGCGCCGGCCACATGTTTGCTGTTGTCGTCGTCTTTTTTGCAGGCGGCCAGCAAAAGACAACCTGCCAAAAGATAGCTGAATATTTTTCTGATCATATCTGGAACGATTGATTGGTCAAAATAAAAATGGATCACCAGCCCGGGTTTTGCACCAGCGCGCGGTCGCGCTCGATGTCGCCAAGACTGATGGGGAACAGGTACATCTTGTTGTGCCAGTACCTTTGCTGGTATAGCG
>JBQCFV010000824.1:0-8996 GCA_051958695.1 Chitinophaga sp.
GACACCGTTACTTTTTCCAGGTCGCTGATGGGTACGTTCTCGGCCGCGGGCAATTGCACGGTAACGCCGTCTTTGATAAAACCGTCGCCGCCCGGCAACGGAGAAGCCCCGCCGGGGAATGCCGACGCAAATTCCCACAACACTATGCCGCCCGTTCCGCTCGGCCCGATAGGAAGTTCCGGGTTGATCGGCGCGTCGACAGGCAGATGATAGTCATGATCGGCGTTGGCGACGTTCACCGTGATGAGCTCCTGGCTTTTTGCCAGCATGGGGAGACACATAACAAGGATGTACAGGAATGGCTGCCTGAACACCTGGAATAAGTTTTTCACTTGTGGCTTCATGATATTTGGTTTTTGTTTTAGTTCTATATCCAGCTCACCGTCAGCAGCGGCTCCAGCCATGGCAGCTTGACGGTGGAATACCCCCAGGGCAGCCGGGCCAGCAGTACGTCCTGCGCAAGGCGCTCCACGTCCAGCTGCAGACTGTTCTTCGTGTGTTGCACTTTACCGTTTCGCAGCAGGAAGCCTTCGCGGAGCCCGTCCACGCCGGTGTTGCGCAGCGCGGTCCAGTGGCGCAGCACGGCTTCGAGCAGTTCGGTGCAGGTAGCGGTCTCTTCCGGCAACAGCGGCGCCTCGGGGGGTAACGGCGTAGCCGCGTCCATGCCGGTGAGTATTTTATGAAAAGTGAGCTTGTACTCCGGTACTTCTTCTGAACCGTAGCTCAGAAACGACAGGAGCTGCACGGCTTTGAAAGGCGATGCCTGCGACACCCAGCGGTTTTCTTTCCAAAGACCGGTGCCGGTAAAAAGTTCCGCCAGGAAGGGATGCAGCAAGAGGAGGCCTGCGGCGTGCACGGAGATCGCTTCGCCCGGTTCAGGTTTTTTATGATGTGGTGCTGCCGTGCTGTTTTGTTCATCAGTCCTGGCCATTTGGTATGTTGACGATGTATTCTCAAACGGCTGCTCTCCAATGGCTTCGTGATGTTCGTCGGTTATATTGTTATCTTTTACAGGCGGAATTTTTTCTTCCCGTCTCAATATTTTTTCTTCATCGATAATCTGTTTCAGGAAAGGGCTGTATAGGTTGACGTGTTTGCCGGCACTCTGTTTGGCGCATACAGCATATACTCCGGCAACAAATTTTTTGTCGAATGGGGTGAATAAGCGGATGATGGTTTCTTTTCCCAACACCTCCTTCTTCTCACGCAACCGCGCCGTCCAATAACGTTGCCGGAAAACGGGAAAGATGGATGGAAATTGTTTCGCAATTTCCGCGAACGCTTCCCATTCCTGCTTCACCGCATCAGTGTTTTTCACGGCGAACGCTGCGAGCGCCAACATCATTTCATCCGAAAAATGTTTGGCGGCACGGGTCATGGCATCGTTATTATCGTGCAGCAATTGCAGCAGATCACCGGTAAGAACGGAAGGAGTGAAAAGTTCTTCCGTCCCCGTAAACCACCAGGGCAGTACGCCCGTCTTCAGAAAATACAACAACGCTTCTGCCACCGCCATTTCCCCACTAAACACCCTTTCGGCAGGAGCAGGCAGAAGAGCTTCGTCTTGTGCAGCAGAACGCTCCCCCCGCGCAGCAATGGCCTTCCTGCGGCATTCCTGCAAATGTTCGCTCAGCAACCGCATCAGCCTTTCCCGCCCGTCCTTCACAAAACTTTCGTGCGTAAAAACGCCCAGGTCGATGTCGATGGAGTCGATCACCAGGTGTTCGTCCGTTTCGGGCACCGCGTCAAAACAGGCTTCAATACCGGGCATGATGATATTCCGGTGATGCTCCGCCACGCGCTGCTCCCATTCAAAACCCGGCCGCTTGCTGTAGCCGTGCATTTCGAATGTTTGCCGTTGAATGATATGTTTATTCGTTTTCAACATCCTCATAAATAAGATTCAACATTTCCACCAACGAGTTCCGCAGCGGTCTTATCACCGCTTCGTCCGTCTCATCCGCGATCCACGCTTCCTGCCAGAGCCGGTACCGCATTTCGAAATTCCCGAAGCCGGGCGAATTGGGGGGCGCACCGGGCAGTTCCCTGTCCACCCACAATACCCGCGGCAGAATATGCGAAGGGCAGCTTTTGCGCACCTGCTTTTCCGCATGTTTCCGAAATTCAGGATCGCGGTATTTTTCAGGGCGCGCAAATTCCCTCGCCCCGCCGTTGAAGTCCTGCGCATAACCGGAAGGAAAAACAAAAGTCACCTGGAACGAGTAAGGGTCTTTTACGTCTTTGATCGCCAGCTCCATTACCGGCGGCTCTTTTGGCGCCAGCAGCAAATGCTCCGTCATATAAAAACCTTCCGCGCTCATAAAGCGGTGCAGGTACATCCATATCTGCATTACGGCAGCCCTGGCCTGTTCCCGGGTAACAAATACCGCGGGCGCTTCAGCGATGGGCGTGCCATCCTGCAGGCGCAATTCAACGCCAAAAAAATTCGGCCCCGATTGCGTGATCGTAAAATTATCGTAGCGCAAACCGCGGCTGATGGTGGTTTGAATGGCCGCTTCGGCAGCAGCGGTCGCCAACGGATCGGTGGCGGCGGTATAACCATCGGAGCTGCGCAACAGTTCTACGCCGGTGAATCCCGGCAGCGACCATAACCTGAACATCTTTTGTACCGGCGGCGGTTCGTCATAAATTTCAAAGTAAACGTCCGGGTCCACGAGCAAGGGCCTGCGCTCCTTCACCACCACTTCCAGTAAATGCTGCAGGCGGCGCTCGAGCGGCGTGAGCGAATGGATGCGCCAGTGTTCCAGCATCGCGGCCACAATTGTATTGATAGCAGTGGATGCAGCGGCCGGATTAGGATAAAGATCAGGGCTCACCGCCACCGCGTCTTCATCCGGATGCGCTTTCAGTACCACGCGCAACGATGCGCCTTCGGCGGCCGTACTGAAGTTGCCGCTGAACTTGGCAAGCGCCATCGCCGTGGCTGCGTTCATCTTCGCAATGGCCTCCGATGCAGCCGGCGCCGCATGCTGCAATACAGGCACGCCCGCGGTATCCGGCAATTGCCAGCCGAAAGCGCCCTGCACGGGGAATACGCGCAGCAGATGCGCTGCATTCCACACGGGATTGCCGAACGATTGCGCGCGATGCCTGCTAAGCGACGGAAGGTCACGGAGGAATGCGGACTTCTCACGAATGAGCTGCTGCGACGCCTGGTCGCGCTGCGCCTGTTGCACCTGCAACAATTGCGGCAAGGGCAGCAATGCGGCATCCGGCACGATGGACGCTTCGTGGTAAGCCAGCGAGGTAGTGTCGTACATGTCTTCGCCAAACATCGCCAGCAGGTGATTCAGCACACGGTTGCGGCGTGCGAGAAATTGTTCCCTGTTTTCGGAAACAGCCCGCAACGCGGTACGGTAGCCGTTCTGCTCATCGCTCATAAACGCGTCGAAGCTGCCGGCGGGGTTATACGCCCGCAGCAGTTGCCGCACCTGCGGAAGATCGTACAACGGCTGCTGGAATATCGTCCGTTCTTCGTCGGGCGCAGAGGAGAAGAACGCATTGAGGTTGCCCAGCTGGCTTGCAAGCCCCGCCGTGAGCTGCTCAAAAAAGAACAGGTAACCCTGTAATTGCAATGCCTGCGCCCGGCGCGCGAGTGTGGCCGATTCCGGCAGACCGGCGTGACCAACGCCGTACACTACCGGCAAGTCCTGCTGGATGGGGTAATAAGATGATACGGGATAATTGTCGCCGGCGGGCAACGCGATGTCGTCCGGACCGGTGATGGGATTGTTCAATTGTTCTTGCTTACGTTCTTCAAACAGCGTGATGGCCAGCTCGAGATCGTATGGCACCGCCAGGCCGTTCCTGTAAAAAACGATCTTCGATTTCGTAGGGCTGAGATGCGGCACATGCTGCTGGCTGTTGATGAGGCAGAGCGCGTCGCGGGCGTTGGTGGTGATCACCCGGTTGTCCATGAACAGCGCGAGGCTGAGATTGCGCACGGCGCTGATGCGGCGGCTGGTCACGTCTTCGCGTTGCTCCACGTCCGTTCCGCGCTGATCGCGATGCTGGAGAATGAGCCGCAGGATGTCTGAGGTAAATACGTGCTCCGGCAGATTGGTGGCGGTGAGCAGCTCGTCCGGCAGAAAACCGGATGCTAGGTGTGGGCCTTCGAATATCTCATCGGCGGCAAGCTCCTGCTGCAGACCGGTAAGACTGCGGAACTGGTTGACGGGCGTAATGTAACGGTCGATGCTCAGGAAAATGTCCGCGAGCAATTCTTCCAGGATCACGCCGGCGTTTACGTCGATGTTCGTGGTAACGGCCACTTCCTGCAAACGCACGGCTTTGAACGCGGTAAAATCTTCGCAAAGGTTGCGGTACGCCGTCATATGCCGCTGGATGGTGCGTACCGCGCTGTTCGCGCGCGTTACCCAGCGGTTGTATTGTTTCAGCAGCGTCTGGTCCGCGGGAGAATTGTCGCCCAGCGTATCTATCACCGTCATCAGCTCGTTCAGCACCAGCGGTATCTGCGTCAAAGGGTCGGGCAGCGGCGTATTGATCTGCGCCACCACGGCAAGGTCGCGGTTGGCTGCCGGGCCAACGGGCGGCTGGTATTGTACGTTGATGCGTGCGAACCAGGAAGTGGTGCCTTCGATGGGCGTCCAGAACACACCGGGGGCGAATGCCTGGAAGGTGACGTTCTGCAAGGTAACGTCCTCCCCAAAAGGCCGGGCGTCCTCTTCGTCCCAGAAGGGGAACGCAACGTCTATCTCCACTTCGAAGCCGGGCGCCAGCGGCAGCACGGTTACGGCGAAGTTGTTGCTGTTAAGCTGTTTGTCGGTGAACTCAAGCAATACCTTTATCTTGCCGGCCGGTTCGGATTCCAGCGGGAACACCCATGCGTTTTGCACCATCGGGTGATCGATAAGTATTTTTCGTATATCCCGCTGCGTTATAGGCGCTACCGGCAATATGCCGGCCGCTGTCACAAAATCCTGCGGGCGGCCGTGGGCGTCGCTGGCCACCAGGTCGCGCATGGGCATGCCGCTTCGCAGCCCCATTTCCGTAATGGCGTAACAACAGGCTTCCAGCAGCGTAATGCCGGGGTCGTGCAGGTTATGGTCCGTCCAGCTGAGGGCCGCCACGCTGCGCAGCACCTTCATGCCTTCTTCGCGGAGAAAGGCGAAATCCTGGCTCTTCATCTCGGGCGGACCGGCAAAGATGTGGGTTACTTCGTCCATGGCCTATTTTTTTCCTTCCAGCTTTTTCACATGCGCCTCGAGGGTTTGCACACGCTTTGTCAATTCCTGTATGGCGTTTACCATCACGAATATCAGCGGGCTGCTGTTGAACATCAGCAGATCGTCTTCCTGTTTCGCGCCATCGTCGGTAATGGCGCCGGTGGAGGTCATGTACGGGAATATTTCGCGGATCTCCTGCCCTATTACGCCGAACTCTTCGTGCTCAGGATTGGTGTTGTATTTTCCATTGTAGTTGAAACGCACCGTTCTCACTTTCATGAGCTTTTCAAGACCGTCCCCGAAGTCGCGCACATTCTGTTTGGCGCGTGCGTCGGACACGGCGAACCAGGTCCCGCCGCCCACGGATTTGGCCGCATGGCCGTGTACCTGCAGCAGGTGCGTGCCGTTGGTGGTGGGCAATACCGCCTGGCTGCCAATGATCACGATGCCGTTCGTATCGATATGCATGCGGGGCGTAAGGCGTCCATGCGTGAAGGCGATAGGCTGACCGGCGGGCGCGTTGATGTTCACATCGCCGTTCGGCCCCTGCCGCAGCGCGAAGGTGTTGTTGCCGGTGGCCTGGTTCACATGCGCGAACTGCGCCATGTTCACGGAGCCGCCCTGGCCGTTGCTGATCACCGCGGAGCCCAAGCGCACGCGTTCACCGGCCACTTCATTGCTGCCGAGGTTCACGTCGAGCTTGTTCAGCGGCGGCGTTGGAAAATTCCCGATGCCGATATTACCGTCCGCATAAGCGAAGTGCGGGCCGCCGGATACGGGCAGAAAAGGCCCGCTGTTCCCGCCTACATTTCCCCAAACCGCGCCGTTGAACACCTGCACGTTACCGCCGTTGAAGCGCAGCGTACCGGGCTTGCCCACGGTGGCGTCCGCCAGGTTGAGGCCCGCGGGAATGTTGAGGTTCCGGTTCACCGGTTCCACTGTCACCGCATCGTCGAGCTTATTGACGAAGGAATCGATGAGGTCTCCAAAATCCGCTCCCGTTGGGCGTTCCCCATCCCTGAACTCCTGTTTTAAATGGGTTTTGCTACGTTCCGCCATGATAAAAGGTTTTAAACAATTATGAAATAATAATGAAATCAAGTCCTATGATCATTTGCCCGATGCCGATCTGCGTGCCCTGGCAAACAGACGCGCTCGCCTGCAAAGGTTCTATGCGGTGCTCCGTGTTAGACACCAGGATGGTATCGGGTCTTGTCGCCGCCGCCACGTCCACCGGTTCGCCGATCACGAAGTCTACGCCGATCGCTTTGCCGCCAAGCCCGGTGCCGGAATCGGATACGGAAGGTTCCAGCGAGAAGCCGATGATAAAGTCCGTGCCGATCTGCATTTCGCCGATACCGCCGCCCACGTTGCTGTTGTGTCGGTGGTACAGCTCGAAGTCGACCACGAAATCCACATATTCGCGTCCTTCGATAAAGGCGAGTATTTCGGATGCATGCAGCTTGCCGCCGAACATAATGTCCTGCCCTTCGCGGTAGGCCCAGGGGCTGAGGAATTTTTTGATCTCGTCGTCCAGCACCACGGCGTAATAACCGGGGTCGAAGCCGGGGTGGAAGCTCACTTTGCAATCCACCAGCAGCGTTTCGTACACGGGGTTCGTTACATGCAGCTTTACAAAGGGGGACGTGAATTTTTCGCTGATGTAAGTACCGATCTCGCGAAGGCGCTGCAAATTCACTTTCGGCTGGAGAGGATCGCCGGTAGGGCGTTTCCGCCAGTCGGGCACTACTACCAGGCGCACGTTGCCGGGCCGGAACCAGTCTTCGGTGTCCGTATGCGGCAGGCATTTCACCTTGAATATCTCGGGAAAATATTCGAGCAGCAGCTTTTCATAATCCCAGCCCGACGATGCGCGGTCCTTATGCCGCAGCCTTTCGCTCACACGGCGGTAAAAAGCGGGGTCCGCCTCGGGATGTCGGCCGCCGAAAGACGGGAAAGGTTGTGTTACTTTTTTTAAGGAAGGCAGTTTCCTTACCAGCTTGCTCACCGTATTGGGCGCAAGCGGCATGGCCAGGTGGGCTTCATACCCGGCGGCGCCGGTCTCCGGCAACACGAGCGTGGCCGTGCCGGCCTGCGCAAATATTTTACCGATGGCCGCCGCGCCGCCCGGGTTGTCCGTTACATGCACGCGCAGCCAGCGCATGCCCGCCGGCATCAGGCTATGCTGTACGGATGCATCGCCGCCCATGTTGAGCCGGATGATGCCGGGCTTCTGGAAACCCGCGGTACTGTCTTCGAGAATATCCGCCACGGCTACGGGCTGCCAGCGATGACCGGCGAGGTAGCTCCAATAAAGATCGCTGCTGTTAAGCAAGGCGTCGCTTTCCACGCTGCCTTCTTCCACCTGGAACAGCAGCGATACGGATTGCGGTGCGGCGGCATTTTGCAGGCCGATGTACAACGCGCCGTCGCCGGGCTGCACCGGCATCAGCGGCGAGATGTCGTTCTTCTGCGATTCGGCGGGGCCGAACACGTCCTGCAAAAAGAACTGGTCGATGCCGTTGGGCGTGTCGGGCCGGAACACATCCAGCGCGAAATAATCCATGGTAACGGATTTCAGCGTGGGCGTGTAAGGCGGTTTCGGCAGCTGCGGCGCGGTAAGAATGCTGCCGTCGTGTTTGCTCAGCGCGATCACCTGCTTGGTATAAGCGACCGGGAACGCTTTGTGGCCAAAGGCTTCAAAGGGCGCTTCCGAGGAAGAATTGCCCAGCTCCGCCCTGGTGGGGCCGGTGAGCACCACGCGCACAAAACCCTGGTTCACGGTATTGGTAAAACCCGTTCCCAGCACCAGCTGCGGATCGCGCACGAACGGCGCGCCGGCGGTGCGGAGCTGAAAGGTGGATTCGCCCACGGGAAGGTCTTTGGGGTTCGCGGTATTGGCGGCGTCGAAGATCGGGAAGGTATGCAGCAGCCGGGTGTTCCAGTTGCGGTCGCTCAGCAGGTCCACGGCGGCGTGGAAGCTGCTGGCGCTGGGTATTTCGTTGCTGCCGTAATTCGCGTAATGCGTGCCGAAGTCTACCGGCGCGTCCTGCCATTCCAGTTTTATGTTGAGCGATTGCAGCGTTTTGCTGAATATCTCGTAATTACCGATGTAAAAATTGGAGCCGATAAGCGGCTGCGTGGTGAACGGCAGCACGGGTTTGTCGGAAGGCTGTATGGCTTCGTCGTTTTGCAGGATGAGGTTTTTCATCCCCTGCACATGCACGCCGAGGGAAACGTTTTCCACCGTGAAGTTCCTGAAAGTCTCCAGCAGGTAACTGTCCGGCAGCAGCAGCACTTTCATCACCGGCCAGCCGGTTGGATAAGCGCCTGCATGTATCGCTTCGTTATAGGCCGTAACGGCAGGCAGTGATCCGTCGAGCGTAGCGGTCACTTCCAGCGTAAAATCATTCTGCTCCGTGTCGGACTGATCGGCCTCCACGAGGTCGGGCGTC
Organism: Chitinophaga sp.; assembly: GCA_051958695.1. Lineage (GTDB taxonomy): Bacteria > Bacteroidota > Bacteroidia > Chitinophagales > Chitinophagaceae > Chitinophaga. The sequence continues at coordinate 8,663 of JBQCFV010000824.1, forward strand.
AGTTTCACTTTGATGATCATCCCGCTTTTCAGCCATTCTTTTTCACTGGTGAGCTGCACTTCGAAGAACGGCGTGAAGATCCGCTCCGCGTGTTTGAACCCTGCGGCGGATTTAAGACGCAGCGTCATTTTTATTTCCCTTGTGCCTTCGGCAAGGAACAGGTTCGGCGATGCGACTGCCCAGCCGAGAGAAGCCGTCTGCATCCGTCTTGTTTCAAAAGATGACGACAGCTGCTGCGTACCAAAGGGCCGGAATGCGGTGCCCGTGCTGTTCAGCACTTTCGTGGCGTCGTCCGTTTTAAAAACAATGCCTTTGTTGTTGATGGAATATTCTG
>JBQCFV010000825.1:0-6306 GCA_051958695.1 Chitinophaga sp.
CGCGGTGGCCTGACGGCTTGCGGGAAGCGATATGGACCGTGCCGCGGGAATTTGCCTACCTTTGTACCCTTTAGTACAAGCACCGCATGAAATTTGAACAATATCGCATTTCGGAGGAATTAAAGAGAAGCCTGGAAGAACTGGGTTTTAAAAGACCCACCGATATTCAATATAAAGCCATCCCCTCCATTCTGAAAGGAGACGATGTGCTCGCCATCGCGCAGACCGGCACCGGCAAAACCGCCGCTTTCGCCATTCCCGTCATACAGCTTTTACAGCAGCAAAGCCGCTCCCGCACCAAAGGCGAAGTAAAATGCCTCGTAATGGTGCCCACGCGCGAGCTGGCCATACAGATATCAGACGTGTTCAAACAGCTGGCGAAATATACCCGCGTGGACATTATGGGTTTATACGGCGGCGTGGAGCAGGAAGCGCAGATCAAAAAGCTCGACAAAGGCGTGGACGTGCTTATCGCCACGCCCGGCCGCATGTTCGACCTCATCAGCCAGGGCCACCTCGATCTCGGTCACGTACAAACGCTCATCCTCGACGAAGCCGACCATATGCTCGACCTCGGCTTCATCCGCGACATCCGCGACGTGATCAAACATCTTCCCCGCCATCACCAGACCCTTTTCTTCTCCGCCACCATCGACACGGAAATCAAAGACCTGGCCTATTCCATCGTACGCAATCCCATCCGCATACAGATCTCGCCGGACGATCCCGTATCAAAGAACGTGACGCATTCCGTGGCCTTTGTGGACATGGACGACAAACGTTTTTTCCTCGAAAGGCTCGTGCGCGAATTTCCTGACAACAAGGTGCTCGTATTCGTACGCACCAAAGTGCGGGCCGAGCGCGTAGCCGCCGCCATGGAACGCGTGAGCATCAAAAGCCTCGTGATGCACGGCGGCAAGGAGCAGGACGACCGGCTGAGCGTAATGAACGAATTTCGAAAAGGCGACGTGCGCATACTGGTGACCACCGATGTGAACGCCCGCGGCATCGACATACCGAACGTGGATTACGTCGTGAATTACGACCTGCCCGAAGAACCCGAGAATTATGTGCACCGCGTGGGCCGCACCGGCCGCGGCGTGCAGAAAGGCCGTGCCGTTTCGTTCTGCGCGCCCGAAGAAAAGGAGCTGCTGGACGCTATCCAGCAATATACCGGCAAAGAGATACAGGTGATGAAGATCAACAAATCCGATTACAAGGAAACCATCAGCTTCTCCGAAGAAGCCCCCAACGATAACTGGCAGCTGCTCATCGACCAGCACGAAAAGGCGATGAAAGACGCAAAAAGAAAAAAGAAAAAGAAGTAATTGTTTATTTTTATCGGGAAGCTACTCCGCATTTATGATCAGAAAACTCTTGTGCTGCCTGATGGCAGTAATAGCACTGTCCATTGAAGCCAGCGCCCAGGAAAAAGGCGTATGGGAACCGCTTTTCAATGGCAAGGACATCAACGACTGGTTCGTGAAGATCCACCATCACCCCGTAGGCGAGAATTACGGCAACACGTTCCGCGTAAAAGACAGCATGATCCAGGTGCGTTACGACCAGTACGGGGATTTCAACGACCAGTTCGGCCACCTGTATTTCAAACAGCCTTACTCCTATTATCATCTTCAGCTGGAATACCGTTTTGTGGGAGAATGGTGCAAAACCGCGCCTTCGTACACCCTGCTCAACAGCGGCGTAATGTTCCATTCGCAGGACCCGCGCACCATGCCCGTGGAGCAGGACTGGCCTATTTCCATCGAAATGCAGTTCCTGGCGGGTTTGGGAGACGGGCAGCCGCGCCCCACCGGCAACATGTGCTCACCCGGCACGCACATCGTATACCAGGGCAAGCTGGACACACGGCATTGCATCAACTCTACTTCAAAAACATATGAAGGCGAGCAGTGGGTCAAAGCGGAACTGATCGTGCTGGGCGATTCGCTGATCACGCATATCATTAACGGTGACACCGTGCTGCAATACTCCAAGCCGCAGATCGGCGGGCCGGTGGTGAACCGTTACGATCCCGCGCAGAAAACCGACGGGAAGATGCTGTCGTCCGGGTTTATTGCGCTGCAGAGCGAGGGGCAGCCGATTGATTTCAGGAATATCAGGATAATGAATTTGGAGGGGATTGTGGGAAAAGGGAAATAAGATTTGCTTTAAATAGTAAAGCGGATGCCGATCGGCATCCGCTTTTTTTTTCGAAGGTGTTAACACCTCACTTTCCCAAAAGATCAAAAGGTGTTAACACCTCACTTTCCCAAAAAAATCAAAAGGTGTTAACACCTCATTTCCCTAAAGAATATCAAACAGAAGGTGTTAACACCTCACTTTCCAAAAAAATCAAACAGTGTTAACACCTCACTTCCTTAAAGAATATCAAACCAAAGGTGTTAACACCTCATTTCCCTAAAGAATGTCAACCGAAGGTGTTAACACCCCACTTCAAAAAAAACAGAAGGTGTTAACACCCCACTTTCCAAAAAAAATCAAAAGGTGTTAACACCTCACCCTCTAAGAAATCTCAGGCGCCAATACCCTCACCCGTTCCGCCGCAAAAAACCTCGCCACATCCTCCCAGGTATCATACCGGGTATAATCTTCATAATTCACATTATGCGGCGCGGTGAACAGTAAACGCTCGCCTTCAAAATACCGCAGGTTCTTGTCGTAGTCGTCTATCATGTAATCCGCTTTCACGATCGTTTTTAGTCCGCAGAACACGATGTTCTTCCAGCTGATAAAAGGAAAATGTTCCTTCAGCCAGTCGATCTTTTCAGAAAGGGATTGCGGGAACTCTACCGCCGCCGATACGATGAACACTTCATAGTCCTCCATCAGCGCGCGGATCACTTCCTGGCTGCCCGGCATCACCGGCGCCGTTCTGAAAAATCCGGGGGTATGCAAAAAATGATGCACGATGCCTTCCTGCGGGAAACCGGTCGTTTCGGGCAAACCCATCAATTGGTCCTTCGTTACCCGCTCGCCCGTGCGCTCAAAATACCAGTCGCAGTAATGCTGGTTCAGATCCGCCATCACCCCGTCCATATCAATTGCTATTCTCTTTTTTGCCATATTCTGCTATTTGATGCAAAATTATGCAATATTTATCAATAATCCGACATTAAATCTGCGTTAATTTGCCTAAATTTGCTGGAAACTGCAAGATTATGCTGAAGGAAGAACGCCTCGAATACATCCTCAAAAAACTGCAAACCGACCAGAAAGTACTGCAAACCGAGCTGAGCACGGACCTCCAGGTGTCTGAAGACACCGTGCGCCGCGACCTCGAATCTCTCGCACAAAGCGGTCTGCTCATCAAAGTCCGCGGCGGCGCCATCCCTCATTCCCCCAACCCTTATTCCTTCAAAGAACGCATCCACCTTCACCAGGACGATAAAGTGAACATGGCCCGGAAAGCCCTTTCCCTGGTGGAAGACGGCCAGACCATCATTCTCGACGGCGGCACTTCCACCCTTTCGCTGGTCAAACTTTTCCCGCCGCAATTAAAGCTCACGGTGATTACCAACAGCGTGCCCATCGTGATGCATCTGATCGAGCATCCGGGCGTGGACGTGATCTTCACCGGCGGCCGCATTCACAAAGCATCGCAGGTGGCAGGCGGGTTGGACACGATACAGATGTTCCGGAAAATACGGGCAGACATCGGGTTTCTTGGCGTTTGCAGCCTGCACCCTGTACTCGGCGTAACCGGCATGGACCTCGAAGAAGCGGAAGTAAAAAGCACCATCGTGGAATCGTCCAGCAGGATCGTGACATTGGCCACGGGCGACAAAATGGGCACCGCCGAACCTTACAAAGTATGCGGTATCACGGATATAGACGTGATTGTGACCGACGACCCGCAACGCCCGCCGCTGGAGGTTTACCGGGAGCTTGGCCTGCAGGTGCTATGATTTTTTCTCCACTGCCGGCGCCTGCTTTTCTGGAATATTCCCTTTCGAGTCCATTTCCACCTGTTCAATCCAAACGGCATAATCGTTCGGGTAAATGCGTTCTCCTTTTTTCTGCACGTACTGCCGCGTAAACTCCGCACCGAAATAAAGGATGGCCGCGGAATAATACACCCATATCAGCAATATCACGATGGAACCGGCCGCACCGTAAGTGCTGCCAATGGTGCTGTTACCGAGATAAAAACCGATCGCGGACTTCCCCAGCATAAACAACAACGCCGTGGTGATAGCCCCCACCCACACATGCGACCATTTCACCTTCGCGTCCGGCAGCACTTTGAAGATCACCGCGAACAAACCCGCGATCGTCGCGAAAGTGATGCAAAGGTTCACCACGTACACCACTACCACCGTCACGTCCGGGAATACCTCGCGCAACCGCGCCAGCAGCACTTCGATAATACCATGCACCACCAGGCTCACCACCAGCACAAAACCGAGGCTCACCACCATGGAGAAAGACAGCAGCCGCGTCAGCAATATTTTGATCAGTCCCCTTCCCTTGCGCGGCTTGGCTTTCAGCCGCCAGATCAGGTTGATGGAATCTTGTATTTCAGTGAACACGCCCGTAGCGCCGACCACCAGCGTAATAACGCCGATAACGGTAGACCAGCCGAGGTCGGGCGACAAAGCGGAATTACGCACGATCTCCTGCACCTGCGTGGCGGCGGCAGGGCCTAACAGCCCGTTCAATTCACCATAAAGATTGCCTTCCAGCGCATCTTTCCGCAGGAAAATATCGCTGAAGTACAACACGATGATCAGCATGGGCGCAAGGGAAAACACGGTGGAATAAGCCAGCGACGCGCTCAGCTTGAGCACCTTGTCGTCGATGAAATCGGACGCTGCGCATTTGAACAGCTCCCACCATCCTTTCGGGGAAAACGGCTTTTTCATATAAGGGTTCACGCAAAAACGAGGCCACGCGCAGGAAAACAACTGTTTCGCGAAGCGCGCTTTTTCATCACGCGCCACAAATTGCCGTTTTCGCGAAGCGCGCCGCCAATTGCCGCCGGGAAATATTCGTAGAATATCCCTTCCCCGCTAAAAGGTTCGCAAAAAAACAACCGTCCCCAAAAGAGGACGGTTTGTTTCATTCAAATATTCATTCAGGATTACTAAGAAGATGCGTTTAGTTCCCCTGCCCGAACGCAGGACTGTTCTTATCGAACCATAAACGTTGCGTGCTCAGAGCGGGCACGCCCCTGTCTCCCGGTGTAAAGCCCTGCGCCTGCTGCGCGGCCTCCCAGGTCGCATTGTTCGTGCCCAGCGGCGGCTCGTCCAGCGGGTAACGGCGCGGGATCGGCTCGTTCCATGCATTGCGCGGGTAATAGGTGGAATTGTTTTTCGGGTACCCCGTTCTGCGCACAAAGGTGAACGCTTCGTTCGCCAGCCGGTAGAAATTCAGGTACTCCTGGATGTAGATGCGCTCAAGATCGTTCACCCCGTTGAATTTCACGTTGGGATGATCGAGATAGGCCTGTATCTGCGCATCGCCGTCGCCCACAAGACCCGTGGTGGAAGCGGCTTCCACGGCGATCTTGTTCATCGTGCGGATGGAGCTGGTGATGCCTTTATTGTACCATTCTTCCGCAGTGCCCTTCGTATCAAACCCAACGCCATAGCCCTTCTGGATGAACTCGGCGATATAAAAAGCCGTTTCCGCTTCGGTAACCATATAATCCAGCATGCTGCCGGTGGCGTTGCCGCCATAACGCGGCGCGAAGAATTTTTTATTGATGTTGCCGATGAGCTTCCACTTGCTCCAGTCGCTTACGTTAAAGGTGGTTTTATACCATGCTGCGGTGGCGGGATCGGTGGTCCAGTCTGCCGGGCCGCCCTGGAACCTCACCAGCGGATCGTCCGGGTCGATAAAGGCGGGAAGCGTTTTGCCGTATTTCGCCAGCGTGTCCTTAAAGGCGCCCACGAGATCGTTCGGGCTGAAATAAATAGGCAGCCGCGGGTCGTTGGTGGATTTGAGGAAGTTGATGATAGACGAGGTGCCAAAGCGCGGGCTGCGGTAATCGATGTCGTTGCCGATGGGGTTCCATTGTGGCCTGCTGTACACAAATTGTGCAATGTCGTTGTCGATCGGGCCGGTGGGGTCTTCCATCACTTCGCGGAATACGCGTTTGGTTACGTTCACGTCCGCATTTTCGTACCGCACGGCAATGCGCAGCTTCAGGGTGTTGGCCAGTTTGATCCAGTTCGTCCATTCGTTTTTGTAATAAAAGTCCGCGCTGCCGAAGTTCAGCTGGCCGGCGGACGGCTCGGAAAGGGAATCGATGGCGCTGGTCAGCTCCGCCAGCCAGGTGTC
>JBQCFV010000826.1:0-2536 GCA_051958695.1 Chitinophaga sp.
GTGAACAGCAAAACTCAGGTTCAGTTAGTGGCGATTACCGTGTTTGCCGCGATGGTGATCGGACTGTTATATTTCATGAGCAATTTCGACAACATCATCCGTTACGTGATGCTCTTCGATTCGATCGGCCTGGCTTCCGCCGCCGCCACTATCTTTGTATTGCGGAGAAAAACGGCGCACCTGGACGGGCAGGGCATTTACAAAATGAAGCTCTACCCGCTGGTGCCGGTATTTTTTATCACGGTATATCTTTTCGTGACCGTCAACATTTTTATCACCGACCTGGGCCAGGCGCTGGGCGGAATGATCTGGTTCGTGGCGGGCCTGCCCATATATTTTTTCATGAAGTACGTTGTGCAGAAAAAAGCCTGAGACCGTACGGTATACATTCAGACTATGGATCTATCTTATATTATCAATCAGTTGGGGGAAGACAGGGAATTGTATTTTAACGCCATCGCTCCGCCGATCGTGCAAAGCAGCAACTTTGCGTTTAATACCGTGGCGGAAATGCGCGACCTGCTGCAGGACGAGTATAGAGGATTCCTCTATAGCCGCGGCAACAATCCTACGGTAGACATTCTCCGGAAAAAGCTCGCCGCGCTCGACGGTGCGGACGAGGCGCTGGTGTTCGGCAGCGGCGCCGCGGCCATCTTCGTGGCGGTGCTGTCGCAGGTACGGCAGGGCGATCACGTAGTATGCGTGCAGGAGCCGTACAGCTGGGCCGCTCATCTTTTCGGGCAGCTGCTGCCGCGCTTTGGCGTTACCACCACGTTTGTGGACGGTACCCTTACAGATAATTTTGAAAGGGCCCTTCAACCCAATACCCGCCTCATTTACCTCGAATCGCCCAACACCTTCACTTTTGAATTGCAGGACATCGAAGCAGTGACCGCGCTCGCAAAAAACAAAGGCATCGTCACCATCCTCGACAACAGTTACTGCACGCCCCTTCACCAGCAGCCGCACCTTATGGGCGTCGATCTCTGCCTGCAATCCGCCACGAAATTCATCGGCGGCCATAGCGACACGGTGGCGGGCGTGCTCACCGGCAGCCGTGAAATGCTGCGTAAAATATTCGTATCTGAGTTTATGAGCGTGGGCAGCGTGATCGCGCCCTTTTCCGCATGGTTGTTATTGCGTGGCCTGCGTACGCTGGAAATAAGGCTGAAGCGCTGCCAGGAAAGCGCGCAGGAGATCTGCCAATGGCTGAAGCTGCAGCCGCAGGTGGAGAAAGTGTTTTACCCGCTCGACCCGGATTTCCCGCAATACGCATTGGCGCAAAAACAGATGAAAGGCGCCGCGGGACTGGTCACCATCCAGCTGAAGGCCACCGAAGCCGCGCAGGTGGAGCGGTTCTGCAATTCCCTGCAGCATTTTTTGATGGCGGTAAGCTGGGGCGGTCATGAATCGCTTGTTTTTCCGGCATGCGCCTCGCTGCCCGAAGGCAGCTTCGACGCGGCGCAGCCGAAACACCGGATGGTGCGGATATATGTGGGGCTGGAAGATCCCGGTTTTTTAAAAGCGGATCTGGCGCAGGCGCTCGGGAAGATTTAGCAGATGTAAACTGATCCCGGGAAAATCAATCCTCCGGCGCCCCGCCCTCCGCCATCCTCACGATCTTCGGGCGAAAAGTCCCCAGCACGTCCACCAGTCCGGTCTGCGCTGCCATCACCGCGGCAATGTCCTTATAAGCGCCCGGCGCTTCGTCAAGACCGCCGCCGATCAGGTGCACTTTTTTCTCGGCCAGCAGCTTCGTCAATTCACTACGCGTAAAGCTTTGGGTCGCCTTGCTCCGGCTCATCCGCCGGCCTGCGCCGTGCGAGGCGGAATTTAGCGAAGCAGGCTCTCCGCGGCCGCGCACAATGTAACCCGGCGCGGTCATGGAGCCGGGGATCACGCCCAGCATGCCTTTCCCGGCGGGGGTGGCGCCTTTCCGGTGCACGATCAGCTCTTCACCGCCGTACGTTTCTTTCCACGCGAAATTGTGGTGGTTCTCCACCCTCGCCAGCAACGCGCCGCCAACGGCTTTTATCAGCCTGCGGTGGATCTGGTGGTGACAGGCGGATGCATACGCGCCCGCAAGGTTCATCGCCGTCCAGTAGTGCTGGCCCTCTTCGGTATCCAGCCCCAGCCAGGCAAGGTGCTGCACTTCCTTTGGCAGTTGGCACATCTCGCGGGCGACTTTCGTATAATGCCCGGCGATCTGCGCGCCCAAACCGCGCGACCCGGAATGCGACAGCAACCCGAGATAAATGCCGGGCTCGAGCCCGAACTCGTTGGAGACACCGGTGATCTCCACAAGTCCCCATTCTACGAAGTGATTGCCCGAGCCTGACGTGCTCAGCTGCGCGGCCGCTTTGGCCTGCAGGTGTTTCAGCAGCCCGATCTCCCGGAAGGCTGGATGCTCCAACACCTCATCGTCGATGCGCGGGTTCCAATACGCACCCCCCCCGCATACTGTTACGGCGTTAAGCTCCCTTTTTAAAAAAGACGCCTTTTTTTACAGATGCTCAAGCGGAAGGTCGAGGATGCG
>JBQCFV010000827.1:0-4583 GCA_051958695.1 Chitinophaga sp.
CCTTGCCGCCGTTCTTTGTAAAGTTGAAACCGGCTTCCAGCTTCTTCTGCGAATCTTCTTCGTACTCTTTATAATAATGCCAGTCGGTAACGGCGCGGTAGCCGTTGTTGCGGTTGCGGCTTTCCTGATTTTTGACCATGGTGGGCTTGTGCGCGTAGTTGCTGTTGGTGCCGTTGTTCTCCGCGTCGCTGCCGCTGCCCGTCCAGCCGAGGGTGGCGGAGCCGCGCAGCTTTTCCTTTTCGGAGATCTTCAGCTCGTAACGCGTATTGAGGTTATGATTGAAGTCGTAGGCCGTCCGGAAATTTTTCTGCGAAAGATAGGAGCTGTCGCCGCCCGGCTCTTTCGGGAAATAGGTGCGGTTGATGTAGTTGCTGTCCGAATTGTATTGCCCGTTGTTGAAATAGGTTACCTGGAAAGGCGCGAGGTTCAGGTTGTAGCGCATTTTCGCCTTCAGGTTGCGGCGGCTGTCCACGCCCGCGGTAAAGGCCGCGGAATAGCCGCGGAACTGGATCTTACGGGTAATGATGTTGATGTAGCGGATATTCGTTCTTCCCTCCACAAGCGCCTGCTCCGCTTCCACCACGTCCGGCGGCGCTTTGAGCACTTCGATGCGTTCTATCATGAAAGAGGGAAGGTTGTTGAGGTAGCTGTTGGCGTCCATGCCGGTCAGTTCGATGGGCTTGTCGTCCACATAAAACTTCACACGGTCCTTGCCTTCCATGGTGATGTTATTGTTCGCGTCTATCGTTACGCCGGGCACGTATTCCAGCAGCTCCATGCCGGTGCCGCCGGGCAGGAAATTCTCATCGGGCGAGAACACGATGCTGTCCTTGTTCATCGTGTACATTTCTTTCTGTCCAACCACGGTCACTTCCTTCAGGGTGCGCGAGCCGCTTTCCAGCATGATGGTGCCGAGGTCGCGCCGCGTTTTTTCCGCAGTGATCTTCACCTTTACGAAATAAGGATTATATCCCAGCGTGCCGATCTTCACGAGGTAGCTGCCATAAGGCACGGGCGTGAGGTGGAAGCTGCCTTTTTCGTCGGCTGCAACCCCTGTCACTATCGTAGAATCGTCTTCGTTCAGCAAAGCGACGGAAGCGAAAGGAATGGGTTCTTTATTGCTCGACTGTAGAACTTTCCCGCTGATGACCCCCGTTTCACTGTCTGTATTCGACGGGGGGCGTTGCGCTTTTGCCGTGAAGAATGATAACATACATCCCAGCAGGCAAAGGAATGCCGTGCCGCGTCTTGGTTTGATACTCATCTAATTAAGCGTATAGGTTGACGTCCGAAAAATACGACCCTGCTGCCTGACAACCATAATATTTACACCTATGCATGATATGCAGGATAAATGGTAACGTACACGTTGCCGCAGATTTATGGAAGCGGGCGCTTTAATGTAAGACGTCATTAATGCAATTACCTTTCCCCCAAAAGGCCGCCGGATGGATGAACGGCGCGAGACCGGGATTTCCGGTCCCGGATTTTTCTATTGCACAATTGTGTTAACTTGCCATAAGCGTATAATAATTAATGTGTTTTTCTGTTATAATGATCGGGTTCCCGCTATGAAACGAACGTACAGGCACATATTGTTCTCCGTTCCCCTTCTCTGCAGCTGCTTCGCCGCTCATGCGCAGCGTCTCGTGGCCAATCCGAGTTTTGAAGAAGTGAATATCTGTACGGAATACAACGCGCCCTGCAGCCCGTCCGCATGGGAAAGCGTGGCGCCCGAGCATCTTAAAATGCATTATCTCTATTCCGCGGAAGCGGTGGCCGGCACGAATGTCGTACGGCTGGTGCACCGCCAGGGCGGCCTCCGCAATTACATACAGGCGAAGCTGCTCTGCCCGGTGGAGGCCGGCCGGCAATACAAGCTGGTGATCGTGGCGGGGAAAGATTTCAGGGGGCCGCTCGAGCTGAGCGTTCGCCTCGATACGGGTTACATCTACCGCCTGTCCGCCCTTCCGCTGGATGGATTCCCGCCAACTGTTACCGTCAGCGACAAGAACGCGGTGGAAACCAAAAAAGGCGATATGGACTTTTACCGGATGGAAAAAGTGTTCACCGCTCCCAAAAACGCCACCCACCTTATTGTGGGCGATTTCAGCAAAGGCTCGCTGCGCGGCGAATTCTCCCTGCGTGAAAGTTTTTTTATTGACAGCGTCGATATCATCCCGATGGAAAGCCGCCCGCCGTGCGAACAGGCGCCGCGGGTGAAAGAAGAGCTGTACGCCCAGCACCGCCGCCACACCGTTCCTCCCGGTTATTTTAAACAGGAAAAAGCAAAGCTGAACACCTGGCAGGACAAACGCCACTGCATCACCCTCTCCGTAAAAGACGAAAGCATATTCACCGCGCGCGGCCGTGCGCGTTATCCCGAAGCCGCCGCCCGCCTCGATTCTATCATCCGCGTGTACGATCCTTACGCCGGCACCAGGGTAATTGTGACCGGATATGCCTTCCGGCCCGGCACCGGCAATTACAACAAAGTTTTGTCCGCCGTGCAGGCGCAGAAGGTGAAAGACGTGCTGGTATACCGCCATGGTTTCGCGGTGAACGATGTGGAAGTGTACGGCCGCGGCAACGCGGAACCGCGCTTCGATACCGCCACCGAAGCCGGCAGGGAGGACAATAACTTTGTAGAGATAGAATTTTGCCTTCCCAAGCCGCCGCCTGCGCCCGTGGCCGCCCTGGCGCCGCCGCCCGCGCCGGATACGCTCGTGATCCCGGATGTGCTGTTCCGCTTCAACAGCAGCGAGCTGAACACAAAGCTCTACAAGTCGCTGGACAGCCTGGTGGCCCGCATCCCGCGCAACGATACCACGGTGCAGCTGCAGGTGCTCGGGTATACGGATAACGTGGGCACGGAAGCATACAACCTCAGCCTGAGCCGCTCGCGCGCCGCCGCCGTGGCGGATTATCTCAAGGGCAAAGGATTGGAAAAATTCATCCGTCATGTGTCCGGCCTCGGCGAAAGCGCGCCCGTGGCCCCGAACGACACGCAGGAAGGCCGTCAGCGCAACCGGCGGGTGGAGATCATTATCTATACGGGCTCTGATTAAGTATAAAAAAACCGGCCCTCAGCGGGCCGGCGTCTCTGATGCATATCCCGGGGGATTATTTACTGAGGTAGGAACGCAGCATCCAGGCCATTTTTTCGTGCTGGCGCAGCAGGCCGGTCACGAAATCGCTGGTGCCGAGGTCTTTCTGCTTGTCGGAAAATTCGGTGATCATTTCGCGCAGCGAGCGGATAATGGTCTCATGATCGTCCAGCAGGTTTTTGATCTGCTCGGTCTGTTTGCTGGTGTACTCGGGCTCCAGCAGGTTGGTCAGCTTCAGGAAATCGACCATCCGGCCGGTGCTGTAATGCCCGATCATGCGGATGCGTTCCGCAATTTCATCGATGATCTCGGCCAGTTCGCCGTACTGTCCCTCAAAAAAGAGGTGCATCTCGTGAAAATTGTCCCCCACCACATTCCAGTGATAGTTGCGGGTTTTGGTGTAAAGGATGTGCTCGTCCGCCAGCAATACCTGCAATTTATCCGCTACGGCCTGCAAATGTTTTTCGGGAACTCCGGTGTTTACTTTCATGGTTATAATGTTTTTGGGTAGAAAAATGCTATAGGTCTATCAACGCGTACACTTTATCGTTCAGGTAACGCCCGCCGGGATTCCAGGCGGAATAATCCAGGTTGATCCAGTACTCGCCCTTCATCTCATGATAATATAACTCTTTAACCGGCGGATTGTTGAATAACGTTACGATCGCCTGCTTCATCGTTTCAAATTCCTGCTCGTTGCCGCAATACAGCTCGGGGTAAGCATGCCCTTTGATCAGCACGATGCGCGTGCGCGCGCCGATGCTTTGCAGGCAGCTGGCCATCAGTATCGAGTGGTCGTCGCAATCGCCGCCCAGCCCATTACGGATGGTTTCCATCGGCGTGGCGAAGTATTCGTCGCGCTGGCTGTCGTTCACATACTTGAAATTATGCCGGATATATTTGAAAAGCGATAGGTAACGCACGACCCTGCCGTATTTTGGGAAATATTCGTCAAAGTGGTCCAGCGAATGTTTGACGGAAAAGTTGCGCACGAGGGAATCCTTGTAATTCGTTTTTTCATAAATGCCGCGCACGGTCTTGTCCATGTACGTCTCCACCTTGCGGGGGTAAAAGCTGAGAATGTCCAGCTGTTTGTTGTCGCGGGTGCCCCAGTTGCCCTGCACCATGCCCTGGTAATCGTTCAGCACATTGGAAAAAGAATAACGGCCGGTGAAAAAATTGAATACCAGCACACCGAAAACGAGCGCAAAAGCAGGGATGATCAGCGGTTTGAAGATCCAGAGCAGCAGCCGGGTGAACAGGAAGGCCGCCAGGATGGAAATAAAGAGATCGATATGCCACTGCCCGAGCTGCACCACGGGAATGAACCGGTTGATATACGGGGCCAGGGGCAGTATGGTCAGCAGGCTCAGAAGGTTCAGCAGGAAATGCTGGAAAGTCGTGTATTTGCTTTGATCGATCGGCATTACGATATCAGGTACCGTAAAATTATGCCAATTTGCGCGGTGCGCTCCC
>JBQCFV010000828.1:0-2003 GCA_051958695.1 Chitinophaga sp.
CGCCGGATTTTGACCTGCCTGAAGGGTATTTCGGCCGGTTCCCGGGGCAGCTCATGGCACGCATCCGGGAGATGGAAAACGCTGCCGTTGTGGATGCGGAGCTGGCGGAAATTTCCCCCTTCCTCGCAGCGCAGCCGCGCAAAATGCCCTACCAGGCGCCCCCGGGCTACTTCGCAGGGCTCGACAGAAGGCTGGTACAGAACAGGGAAGCCGAACCGGTGACAAAAATTTTGCCGCTCAACAAACGGATCAGGCTGTTCAAACGCTGCCTGGTGGCCGCGGCCATCGCAGGCATCATCAGCGTGGGCGCGGTATTTATCGCGAAAGAATACTCCGGCAACGCGCTCGACCGCCAGCTGGCGCAGATCAGCGACCAGGAGATCGTGGATTATTTACAATACCATACAGACGATTTTGATGATGAAAGTATCTTTACAAATGTTTTGCTGGACGAAGGAATGCCTTCCGTATTGCCCGAGGAGCTGACCAACGAAGAGATCGACAATATGCTGGAAGTAAATCTTTTACAGGAAATATCCTATAATCAATGACAGAATGATGCGACGTAAGCTGATATGGATCATAACGGCGCTGCTCGGCATCGCATCGATGCCCGCTGCCGGCGTGCTGGCGCAGGATGCGCGGCAGGAAAGCGCCGCCGCCAAACAGGACAAAGTGAAATCGCTGGAGATACTTTACATCTCCAAGGAGCTGGACCTTACACCCGAAGAAGCGCAAAAGTTCTGGCCGGTGTACAACAAATACACCAAGGAAGTGAACGCGCTGATCTCTGAGCGCCGGAAAAAGACGAAAGAGCTGAAAAACGTGCCCCGCACGGACGCCGTGGCCGAAGCCGCGATGGACAAAGAGCTGGACTACGAACGGAAAATGCTCGACATCCGCACCCGCTACAAACAGGAATTTATGAAGGTGCTGCCCGCCCGCAAGGTGAGCAACCTTTACCGCGCCGAAAGGGAATTCAGGGGCATGATGATCCGGCAGCTGAAGGAAAGAAGGGACAACCGCATGATGCGGCGCCATAAATAGTGTGAATTATCATCAATAAATAAGTAGGAAAAAATGACGGCCGGCCCTTCTGAGCCGGCCTTTTTTATTGAAATTTCGTAGTAGGCAGCTTGGTATCGTGGTAAAAAAGAAAGGTCCAGCCTTCGGCCTTTCCCCGTTCCATGTACTGCTGGCGCAGCTCCATGGCCTTTTTCCCGTCCGCGTCGTATTTCGCGATAAAGCGGCTTTTCATCATGGAGATCTGCGGCGCCTCGTCCCCCCCGAAAAATACTTTGTCCTCCCCGTCGTCTATCAGAAACACCTGGTGGTACGGACAGTGCCCGCCGCTATGCTCGTAGCTGATGTAACCGTCTATCGTGCCGTTGCCTTCCGTAAACACCACGTTGTCCCGCTGCTGCAGCAGGTCCACCTCGCTTTTCAGGTACGATTTGCCGTCGTTGGCGATGGCGTATTCCAGCTCTTGGCGGCTCACGTAATACGTGGCGTGCGGGAAGCTGAGCGAACGTTCGCCGGTGATGAGGTCTTCCACGCTCACCCCGCCCGCATGGTCCTTGTGCAAATGGCTCATCAGCACTTTTGTCACTTCCATGGGATTGATGCCGTTGTCTATCAGGTTCTGGTGCAGCTGCAAAATGCCGTTGGCGTTGCGGAAGCCCAGCCCCGTGTCCAGCAGCAGAATATCCCGGTCCGTGATCACGAGAAAAGGCTGTATCTCCACCAGCAGCGAGCCTGCGCTGCGGTCTTTCAGGGAATCCCGCTGCTCGTCGTAGGGGATGAATTTTTTTGTTCCGTCTACCGTAAAACTTCCTTCCGAAAGGGGTATGATTCGTGCCATTCTGCAAAAGTAACTAATTCCCGCCTAGCGCAGCACCATCTGCCGGTCCGCATCGAGGCGCAGCATGATGAAAATGAGCATGGTAAAGGTCATGAGCGAGGAGCCGCCATAGCTCACCAATGGCAGCGGGATGCCGATCACC
>JBQCFV010000829.1:0-2091 GCA_051958695.1 Chitinophaga sp.
TGACCACGCAGTTCGTAGCGGATAAGCGGTTGCTGGAGGAGCACGGCCTGCATGGCGGGAATTTCGAGACCAAAGGCACGCCGGAATCGCTGGATGCGCTGCGGGAGCTGATCGACAGCAAGGCGATCGTGATACCGGTAGACCGGCGGATTACGCTGGAGCAGGCGGCGGCGGCGATCGCAGAGAGCCGTGAGGGGAAGAGTAAGGGGAAGACGATTATTGTGGTGGATGAGGGGATTTGAGGCGGCTTTTTCTGCCAAAAGGAAAGAAATCAAGGGTGTTAACACCTTCATCTTTATTGACAGCGTCCGTGCCACGGACGCTGTTTTTCGTTTAGCCGGCTCCGTAAACCGGTCATTCAAGTTCTTCACGCAGCTTTTTCGGTAACCTGGCCACTACCAGGTCATAGGAATCACGCGTCCATTCCAGCAACAGTTTGTCGGGGATAGAACCGTCGAAAGAGACGGTATTCCAGTGTTTTTTGTTCATATGATAGCCGGGCGTTACACCTTCATAACGTTCCCGCAGTTCGATGGCTTCGTCGGGATCGCATTTGAGGTTGACGCTTTCGAAGCTGTCCACGTTCAGCAGGGCGAACATTTTTCCTTTTACGAAGAATACGAGCGTATGTTCCCCGAAGGGGAAACCTTCTTCCGTGCCGGGCAGGGAAAGGCAGAATTGCATGTATTTGTCGAGGTTCATGGTGTTTTATTGAGTATGCGAAATTACGAAACCGAAACTTTCAGCGTATGCTTTAGTAATACGCAGTTTCAGTCTATTAAGTTATTGATTTTAAATAAGATGGAAGTGATTATTGCAAAATATTCTGAAGTGTGTTAACAAAACTTATCCAAAATCTCGCTTGGTACTTCATATTTAATTGTAAATCAAAATATTCAAGCCAATTTTATTTGCAATTTTAATCTGAGTACTTCTTATAAAAAGACTTATAACCAGCAAGATATGCAATCGGTGAAACGACCATAAAAATGAGTTTTTGCACCAAAAATGCGGGTTTTGAGCTCCGGAAAACGTTGGAAAAGCGGTTAGCGGTGAGGGCGGTTTGCAGGAACGGTGGTCTGCCCGAGGCGTTAGTTTTTCCATCGGCGGCCAAACCCGTTATCTGCTCGAAGAACTGCTCCATGTTGAGGGCGGGACGCACTTTCCAGTTGATCCGGGCGGGTTCGGGACCGGCGTTCCACATAGCGTGAGGCGTACTGGCGGGAATATGCAGGGTTTCGCCGGCTTTGACAATGCGGGTCTCGCCATCGATCTTTACGTGCATTTCGCCTGATTCAATGATAAAATCCTCAGCCTGAGCGGGATGGAAATGCAGCGGCGGTTCCCTGGAACCGGCCGTATAAGTCGATTGCATTTCAAGCAGTTGACCCTGAGTATCTGCAGCGGTCTGCAGAAAAATGATCGTCTGTCCGTTTACGGGGTTGGTAATGGTTTTGTTCTTATAGGCCATTGTGGGTTTGGAGTTTGTTATAAAGTTGGGGAATAATCGCGGAATACGCAAAGTGAGGAATGCAAACGAGAGTCGCAGGGGCGTTCACAATGCTTTGCCAGGAAAGCTACAAACAGGGAATAAGCCAATTATTCTATTTAACATAATATAAATTATGATTAAAATTAGGTAGCTCAAAATCCATCGCTCATTAATCCTGCACACACCAAAATCAACGCACTACCAAGCCGTATTTGTGCGATAATTAGTTATTTATATACCATGGTACAGCGATACCGAGCACTATCCGGTGTATAAATAGCCGCACACTGCCAGTACTATTTTATGGGAAGCAACACCATTTTATTACGAACTTTGTCCCCGCCCTGAAATGTCAATCGTCATTAAGATGAACAATAAATTTTAATAAAATGAAAGAATTTGTATTAATCTTCAGACTAAAGGACATAGCCGACTTCAAACCTTCGCCCGAGCAGATGCAGGAACGGATGAACTGGCTGGGCAGCCTTGCCGCACAAAACCAATTGGTGGACAAAGGCAACACCCTTTTGCCTGTCCCTGGCAGCGCCAAAACCGTGAAAGCCGACAAGACGGTCACAGACGGCCCTTACACCGAAATA
>JBQCFV010000830.1:0-2967 GCA_051958695.1 Chitinophaga sp.
TTGGCCTTGCGGTAGTCGGGATTGTTGTGATAGAAATTCAGCTGCACGATGTCCTCGTACTCCCGGTTAGGATACAAATGATCGAGGGTAGGCATTTTGGTGTGGACGCCAAAACCTCCGCCCAATGTCACTTTCAGCTGGCGTACGCCCACCGGCATGCCGGGCAGCTCCCAGCGAACGTTCACACGCGGGTCAAGATATACTTTATTGGCGATGGCATAGCGGCTGTCCATACCGGGCAACATCATGCCGCGCAGGCCCGCCGCCGCAGTGAGCGTATGGCGGCCCAGCCGCCAGGTGATGAGGTCTTCCGCGTAAAACGACTGGTTCAGCATGCCCGGTATGGTATCGAACGCGCGCGGCCTTACGGGAATGCCTTCCGAAGGCGGGAAATCCATATCGTACTGCTGGCCTTTGCCGAAGTTTTTGCTGTAATTGGTCTCGATGCCGAGCTTCAGCCGGTGACCGATGCCGGAGGTGCTGAAACCGAGGGTGGTCATGGCTTTGAAAAAGGCGGAAAGCGGCTGCCCGTCCACGGTCATATGCGAAGCGTAACTGGGCGTCATGTATTTTACGTCGTGCTCGCCTTCGGTAAGGGAATTGGTGAGCACGGAAGCGGTTTTTACCTGCAGCCATCTGGTCACGTCCACTTTGTCTCGCTGGTAGTTCAGCCTGCCGGATATTTCCCAGGATTTAACTAACGATCCCTCGCGGCTGATCTCGTTGCGGAGGCGGCTTTGCACACCGTAGCTGGTATTGTTGGAAGTATACTTGTCGATCTTTGCCACGCCGATGTCGGGGTCGGTGCGGCTGTTGTCGATATTGCCGCTGAAGTCCAGCGCGGCGTCCCAGGTGAGCTTATGCGCGGCGTCGCTCCAGCGTTTTTGCGCGCGCAGGCTGGCGTTGATCCGTTTATAGTTCAGGAAGTTGTCGCGGGGATCGTCTTTGGCGTTGAGATAGCCGAGGTCCGCGTTCACGGACATATCTTTTTGGGGGATATAAAAACCTTTGCCGAGGGAAAACAGCTTGCTGAAGCCGTCCGCTTTTATGCGCGCGGAATAAGGCGTTTCGCCCTGTTTCCTTTTGATCATTATCAGGCCGCTGGTAAGGTCGCCGTATTCTACGGAAGGAATGCCGCGCACCACTTCCACGCTTTCGATCTGGTCGGTGGACAGGGTGCGCATGTCCACGCCCCTGTTCACGGAAGAACGGTTGCTGTTGGGGTCGGACACGCTCATGGGGTCAGACGAGAAATAACCGCGCGCCGTTTGCAGGTTGGCGGTCGTGTTGATGGGCGTGCCGTCTACCAGGAACGCGGTGCCCAGCGAGCTGATGTCGTACGCGCTGGAAGGCGTATACGCCTCGCGCAGCCTGATCTGGTTCATGCTCAGCAGCTTCGGGTCCGTGGAACGCCCGCCGGGTAGCAGTTCCAGCAGGTCGGTAAAGCTTGAGGGCTGCAGGTGCTGCATGGCCCTGCGGTCTATCACGGAAGTGCTGGTCATTTTCCCCTTGCCTTCATTGCCCGTTACGGAAAACTCCTGCAACGTTCGCAGCGCCTTGTTTACGATGAGGTCCACATGATGGTCCTTTTGCAGGTGCACCTGCTTTGGCGCGGCCTGGAATAAAATACTGGAAACGGCTACCGTGTAATGGCCCAGGGGAATGCTGCCAAAGCTGAACCGGCCCTGGCTGTCGCTGAAAGCCCGGTATTCGTGGGCGCCGCCTTTGGCGGTAACCACGATGGAATCGGCGCCCCTGCCCTTTTCGGGGTCCCAGAGCTTGCCGGACAGCACGGCCTGTTGCCCGGAAGCAACGGCAGATACCGAGATGAATAAGATACAGGCGATAACCAGTTTGAAAGAATAGCTCATGCTAATGACAATAACCCCGCTTTGCGGATTTCCTGATGATGCCGCAAAGATACTCCACATCAGGAGGGATGCCGGGCCGCCGCGGCGCGGGAACAAAAATTTTCCCGATCCGATCATTGCCTATCCGCGGGAGTCATATCAAAATCCAGCTTAAACGGCCATCAGCAAAGGGTTTGGGAGATAAAAACGGGAATCCTGCCGCCTGGCGGGCAGGCGGAAACCCGTAAGGTTTTTCCGAATCCGATCAGGCCGGGGACATGCAGCCCGGAACTGCATGATCTCTCCGTCCGGAACGCCCGCTTACCCTTCCGGTAAATTTTGAAATGAAATTTTATATATTACACCACATGCATCCGAACGAGATCCAGCAGCTGCAATTGCAAATTGCCCGCGACAACGAACGGGCCTACCGGCAATTGTTCGATCACTTCTACCCCCGCCTGCTGCAGTTCGTGACCACTTTTATCAAGGATGAAATGAGCGCGGAAGAGATCGTGGAGGATATCTTCGTGAACATCTGGAACCAGCGCCACAAGCTCCCCGAGATCGGTTCCCTTTCCTTTTACCTGTACGCCGCCGCGCGCAAAAGATCGCTCTCCTTCCTGTCAGGCAGGGCGAAAGACCTGCTTTCTTTTATCGAAGAATATCCCGAAGGGCTGCGGACCAACGACCTGAACCCCGAGTCGCTGCTGATGAGCCGGGAAATGGCCGGGCAGATCAGCGCCGCCGTGCAGGCCCTGCCGCCCAAATGCCGCCTCGTGTACACCCTCGTGCGGGAGCACCAGCTCAAATACCGGGAAGTGGCCGGCATACTCGATATTTCCGAACACACCGTGGACGCGCAGATGACCAATGCCATCAAACGCATCGCAGCCTCCATCCAGCCGCTCCTTTCCGCCCACCGCCACCGGAAAAAATAATTTTTACACTCTTCTAAGGGGACAAGCCTTTTTTGATGTCTTTATAGTAAGTACATCCGATTCACCGATTGAAGAAACGCGAGCAAAAAAGCTGATAGCCCGGAAACTTTCCGGGGAAGCCAGTTCAGAAGAGCTGGCGGAGCTGCAACTATTTCTGGATAAGCATCCCGGTCTGA
>JBQCFV010000831.1:0-5831 GCA_051958695.1 Chitinophaga sp.
AAACAGACCAATCCCTGGGGCTTCTGGGGGCCGATCAAAAAAGAAGTGGAAGCCGAAGACCCGGGTTTTGTGCCGAACAAGGATTTTAAACGCGATATGATCAACATTCTCACCGGCATCGTTTGGCAGATGGCGCAGGTAGTGATACCGATCTATTTTATGGTCCGCGAGAATTACCAGCTCCTCGGCTGGACGCTCATCTTCATCGCCACCACCTGGATGCTGAAGAAAAACTGGTGGAACCGCCTGAAGGACGTGGACGAACAATATAAAAAACAACAGGCATGAAACAGCTCATTATAACGGCAACCGCTTTGCTGACGGTGCTTTCCGGCATGGCGCAATCCATCGACAGCTCGTTCGACAATGCACATTACCGGGAGCGGATGGCGTTATTCGCCACGCTGCCGGCGCAGAAAAAGGCGATCGTTTTCCTCGGCAACAGCATCACCGAAGCAGGAAAATGGAACGACATCCTGCCCGGCCACCCGGTACAGAACCGCGGCATCAGCGGCGATGTGACATACGGTGTGCTGGCGCGTCTTCCCAAAATCATCACCGCCCGGCCCGCGAAGATATTTTTGCTCATCGGGGTGAACGATCTTAAGCGTGGTACACCGCCGGAGATAGTGGCGCGGAATATCGAAAGGGCCGCGGAAATGATAAGAACGGGTTCTCCCAAAACAAAGGTCTACCTGCAAAGCATACTGCCCGTCAACGATACGGCGCTGGCGGCGGGTTTCAAAAAAGTAACGAACGCCAAGGTGGCAAAGCTGAACGAAACGATCAGGCAGATCGCGGCGGAGAAAAAATGCACCTACGTGAACCTCCACGAAGTATTCGCCGACGAAAAAGGCCAGCTCAAAATCACGGAAACGCCGGACGGCCTGCATTTGCGCGCTGCTTCCTACCCGGCATGGGTACGTTACCTGCAAACAAAAAAATACCTGTAACATGAAGCGGTTCATTCTCGCCCTTTGCCTGCTTCCGCTTGCAGGCATGGCGCAAAAGAAAACAGACAGCAGCTACGCCAATTGGTATTACCAGGACAGGATGAAGCTCTACGACCAACTCAATGGCCAACGGGCGGATATTCTTTTCCTCGGCAACAGCATCACCGAAAGAGGCGAATGGCATGAGCTGCTGCCCGGCCGGAAAGTATCCAACCGCGGCATCGGCGGCGACAACACCTTTGGCGTGCTCGCCCGCCTGGACGGCGTGATCAGCCAGCGGCCCAAAAAGCTCTTCCTGCTGATCGGCATCAACGACATCGGCCGCGGCCTGCCCACGGAAATGAGCCTCAACAATTACCGCAGAATACTGGAACGCCTTACCAGGGCGCTTCCCAAAACC
This sequence comes from Chitinophaga sp., assembly GCA_051958695.1. Classification (GTDB taxonomy): domain Bacteria; phylum Bacteroidota; class Bacteroidia; order Chitinophagales; family Chitinophagaceae; genus Chitinophaga. The sequence goes on from JBQCFV010000831.1 coordinate 1,354, forward strand.
ACCATCATCGTGCAAAGCGTGCTGCCCCTCAACGAACAAAAACTGCCGTACGCTTATCTGAAAGGCAAAGCGCATATGGTAAAAGCGATCAACGAAGGTATCGTGAAGCTGGCGGAAGAATTTCACCTCACGTATCTCAACCTGCACGAACTGTTCGCGGATGAGAAAGGCGAGCTGAAAGCGGACTACACGAAGGACGGCATTCACCTGCTGCCTGCCGCTTACGTGGATTGGGTGAACTGGTTAAAAACAAAAAAACAGTTGTAGCATGAAGATAACCGGCACTTTCCTCGACGAGATCAGTCATGATATTCCGCACCAGAACTGGGGCAGGGAAGAATGGGACCGCGATTTCGCGCATATGAAAGCCGTGGGCATCGATACCGTGATCCTTATCAGGAGCGGCTACCGGCGTTTTATCACGTACCCTTCCCCATACCTGCAAAAACAGTTCGGCTGTTACGAACCGCCGGTAGATCTAGTGAAAATGTACCTCGAGCTGGCGGACAAACACGGCATGCAGTTCTATTTCGGCCTGTACGACAGCGGCCTGTATTGGGACAGCGGCAACATGCAGCACGAGATAGACGCCAACCGCTTCGTGATCGACGAAGTATGGAAACAATACGGCCATTACAAAAGCTTTCGCGGCTGGTATCTCAGCATGGAGATCAGCCGGAGAACGAAAGGCGCCGTAGAAGCATTTTCCACGCTTGGCAACCAGTGCAAAGCCGTAAGCAACGGACTGCCCACTTTCATTTCACCCTGGATCGACGGTAAAAAGGCCGTGATGGCCGCTTCCGCAGGTCTTACCAAATCGGATGCCGTTTCCGTTGATGAGCACGAAAAGGAATGGAGCGAAATATTCGAAGGCGTTCGCGGCGCGGTAGATGCCATCGCTTTCCAGGACGGGCATATCGATTATCACGAGCTGCCCGCATTTTTTGCCGTCAATAAAAAAATGGCCGACAAATTCGGCATGCAATGCTGGACGAACGCGGAATCCTTTGACCGGGACATGCCCATCAAGTTCCTGCCCATCAAGTTCGAAAAGTTGAGGTTGAAGCTGGAAGCTGCCCGCATGGCGGGTTACGACAAAGCCATCACATTCGAGTTCTCACATTTTATGAGCCCGCAGTCTGCCTACCTGCAAGCCGGGCATTTATATAACCGATATCGGGAATACATCGCCGGATTAAAATAACGCATCGAAATTTCATGAAACAATTAGCCGATCTGTATAAACGGGAATTACTGGACAATGTGCTGCCTTTCTGGATCGCCCACTCACGCGACGAAGAGCAGGGCGGTTTTTTTTCCTGTCTTGACCGGCAGGGAAAAGTGTTTGATACAGATAAATTCATGTGGCTGCAAGGCCGCGAAGTATGGATGTTTTCCATGCTCTATGATAAAGTAAAACCTGATCCGGCATGGAAAGACATGGCGCTGCTGGGCGCAGGTTTTCTCGAAAAACACGGCCGCGACGAAAATGGTAACTGGTATTTTTCCACCACCCGGGAAGGCAACCCGCTTATTCAGCCGTACAATATTTTCTCAGATTGTTTTGCCGCGATGGGTTTTGGCGCTTTGTATAAAATAGAGCCCAACCCGGCGTACCATACCATCGCAAAAGATACGTTCGAAAACATTCTCCGCAGGAGAAACGACCCGAAGGGCAAATACACGAAAAACGTTCCCGGCACGCGCCCGCTGAAGAACTTCGCGCTGCCCATGATCTTGTGCAATCTTTCGCTGGAGCTGGAGCATATTCTGGGAAGTGAAAAAGTGAACGAGTTTATCCCGGAAGTGCTCCACGAAGTAATGGATGTTTTTTATCACAAAGAAACGGGCCTGGTGCTTGAAAACGTGCTGGCAGACGGCAGTTTTTCCGACAGTTTCGAAGGCCGTTTGCTGAACCCTGGTCATGCCATCGAGGCCATGTGGTTTATCATGGACCTGGCCGTGCGGCTGAACGATCCGCAGCTGGCCCGCAAAGCCTGCGATATCGGTCTGCGTATGCTCGAATATGGCTGGGACAAAGAGCACGGCGGTATTTTTTATTTTATGGACATCCATCACCACCCGCAGCAGCAGCTGGAATGGGACCAGAAGCTCTGGTGGGTGCATCTGGAGACCCTTGTGTTCCTCGCCAAAGGCTGGCAGCTCACGGGCGACGAAGCCTGCCGCAGCTGGTTCGAAAAAGTGCATGCGTATACGTGGGAACATTTCCGCGACAGCGAACATCCCGAATGGTTCGGTTACCTCAACCGCCAGGGGCAACCGCTGCTGCAACTGAAAGGCGGCAAATGGAAAGGATGTTTTCATGTGCCGCGCGCGCTGTACCAGGTATGGCAAACCCTCGAAAATGCGCCCGCATTTCAGGTTGCGCCCGTAATTGTTTAAATTCGTCGTTATGAGATCAACGTTCATACTACTATTGCTTTTTACCTGCGCAGCGCAGGCCCAGCAAAGGATCACTTACAGCGTTAAGGGCAACGACACGCTTTATATGGACCACTACGAGCCTACGGCAGCACCCAACGGCATGAGCATCATGTTCGTGCACGGCGGCGGCTTTACCGGCGGCGACCCCGTGAACCAGCAACCGTTTGCCGATGGCATGTGCAAAAGAGGCTATAACGTCTTCGTGATTTCGTATCGCCTCTACCTGAAAGGCGGCGAGTTTAGCTGCAACACCGTTACCCCGGTGAAGCTCAAAGCCATCAGCACCGCCGTGGAAGACGCCGCCGATGCCGCAAAATACATTCTATCGAATACGGCCGATCTCAAAGTAGACCCTGCGAAATTTTTTATCGCCGGCAGCAGTGCGGGCGCTGAAACCATCCTGCAGCTGATGTACAATCCCTGGGCTTCCGTGGATAAAGCCCGCTACGATTATTTCGCCACGCCGCGTTTCAAAGGCGCGATGGTATTCGCCGGCGCGCTGATAGACATCAACACGCTCAAACAGGACAATTGGGTGCCCATGCTGCTTATGCACGGCACAAAAGACCAGCTGGTGCCTTACGGCACGGCATCGCACCACTACTGCCCCGCCAATACCGACGGCTGGATGATGATGTTCGGCTCCAAAACGATCCTCGGGCAGGGAGAGGAGTGGAACAAGCCCGTGCGTCTTTATACCTACACCGGCAGAGGCCACGAAGTGGCGAACTTCATGTTCCGCGAGTTTGAAAAGATGGACACCTTTATGCAGGATGTAATGCACGGGTCTGTAAAGCCCGAAGATATTGTGATCGCGCAGGCTGCGAAATAATTGTGTTGTGATATTTTTGAAGCCCTGTCTTGTGGCGGGGCTTTTTTGTTAAAGGTAGGCATGCTTCAAATTGGCTCGACACTGTTGAGCCAATTTGATTTCGGCTTGGGGCATAACGTCCGCAAATGTCGCGGTAAAAACTGTTTGAAAGCGTCTCGTCATCAAAACAAAAAAGGGCCCGAAGGCCCTTTCAATTTATTCAACTTTTAATCTCCACTTTCAACGTCCCTTTCACTCCATCACCCTTCGATTTAAGAATGATCCTCTCCAATCCCCCGGGCCAGCTGCGTTCCAGCCTTGGGTCTTTGTTGTCGATATGCTCGGTGCTGGCTTCCATCTGGCGTGCGTTGTAGCGCATGTTCAGCGTGAAGTCCTGGCCGGTGAGCCTGATCACGCCGGGAGTGGATACGTCCACTTTGCAGGCGGACAGGAAGTGCAGTTCGGGCGCGGCCACAAAAGCGTCGAGCTGGTAGCTGTCGCTGATGGTGAAGGATTTGCCGCGCTGCATCGTGTAGCTTCTTTTCCAGGATTTTACTTTAGCTTCTTCCGGGTAGGCGGTGGCGATGTCCGTCGTAAAATTGATCTGTTTGGCTGTTGCGGAGAATTTGGCGGAAGCGGCTTTGTAGTCGCGGCCGTTGTGCTGCTGAACGCCGTTGATCAGCGGCAGGTTGTGGTAAGCGGATTGCATCGTCCAGATCTTGTAGCGGTCGGGGCTGAAGGTCTGGCGAACGTAGGTGCCTACACCCGCGTCCACGAGACAGGGCAGACCGTTGTAATAAAGAATGAACGTGCCCACGTCGTTGTGGTTATGCGATTCGGCGTTGTGGCCGCCTTTGCCGGCGAAATAAAAACCTTTCTGGCTGCCGGGATATTCCCGCGCGATGGCTACCTGGGTGTCGGGGTACCAGGCATGGTCGATCAGCGGTTCTTTAGCAGGGCTTGCCATTACCTCGTTCAGAATGGTGAGGTCGGTGATCACGGCTTCGATGGTGCCGGACGGCGCGTGCTCGTTCATTTTGTCCTTATGCGCGTAGAAGGAAGCGAAGCCCGTCATTTCCGGGCTGTTGATCGCTTTGCCGAAGCGGTATACCATGCCTTCGTTGATGCCGCCTTTTGCGCTGGCATCCGCGAAGTTCACGAAATACGGCTCGTTGATATAAACGTTGGCGATGTATTGTCCCATGTTTTTGATAAGCGGCTG
>JBQCFV010000832.1:0-2134 GCA_051958695.1 Chitinophaga sp.
CATGCCAGACAATCACTTATATGAATATGCGGTGATCCGTGTTGTGCCGCGGGTGGAACGGGAAGAATTCCTGAATATCGGCGTGATCCTGTACTGCAGGCACAAAAAATTCCTGCGAACGATCATCACCATTAATGAAGAAAAACTGCGCGCGCTCAACCCGGAGCTGGACGTCGAAGCCCTGCGGGGGTATGTGACCGCGTTCGAAAAAGTAGCGCGCGGCGAAGGCCCCATCGGGCAGTTGGACCTTGCCAGCCGTTTCCGCTGGCTTACCGCCATGCGCAGCTCCATCCTGCAAACATCGCGGGTACACCCCGGCATGTGCGGGCAACCCGAAGAAACGATCAAAAAACTGCACGAAGAGCTCGTGTTATAAACAGAACGGGGAGCTTGCGCCGCTCCCCGTTCTTCCTTACTACCACCTGGTTCCCAAACATTCGTTTATGTCTTACATGACGCGCTTGCGCGGCGTCAGATAAGATCGTGTCCGTGCGCTTCAACGGCCTGGTGGCGTAATGGGCCGTTTCCATTCATGTTATGCCGCATCCCGCAGCGCCTTCACCTCGTCGTGCGAAGCCCGCAGGGATTGCATCTGCGATGTAAGCACACCTCTCAGGTAAGAGGGCAGCCCGTCATCTTTCAGCGCCATCCTGTAAGCGTTCTGCGCGGCATCCTCGCCGGCCTCGCAATTGGCCAGCACGGTCTTCCGGTCGTTGCCGGAAAATGCCGCCCGCACGTCCCTCCAGGCGCGGTAGATGCTGCCCGCCGCGGTGGTGCCGGTCGTTACGTCCCCGCCCGTGGCGCGCACTTCTGCGGCCAGCGTTTCACGGATGTCCTGGCTTTCGCCGATCATGCCGGTGAACAGCGTCTGAAGGTCGTTGTCCTCCGCTTTTAATTCTTTCAGCGCTTTTTCATAACCTGCAATACGGTCATTATGAATAGCGATCAGGTCGTTCAGGATACCTGCTGTTTCTTCTGTTTTCATAAAAAATAAGTTTTAGCACTAATAGAACAGGGCGAGAAACATGCCATAGCCCCAAACCGCCTGTTTCCGGCCAGTTTTGCACATAATGTAGATATCCGTCCATGGCAGACCATACGCATTTCGGGGGCAATCTGCCAAATAATAACTAGCTTTGCACGTTTTATATATTTTAATCAAGTACATGAAGACGTATTTCAGGCTCTTATCATTTGCCAAACCGATTGAAAAATATGCCATCCCCTATATCCTGTTCACGCTGGTATCCGTGGTGTTCGGCACGCTCAATCTCGCGCTGGTAGCGCCCCTGCTCACCACGCTTTTCGGCATCAGCAAAGACCCGAACTGCCCGGCGCCGCCGCCGGAAAAGCCTGAAAGCTTCTTTGACGTGTTCAAGACCATGAATTATTACGCCGCGGAATTTAACCAGCAGCTGGGCCTGGAGCGGACCCTGCTCTGGGTGTGCGTTGTGATCGTTTCCTCCGTGCTCATCAGCAACATTTTCCGCTACTTCTCGGAGAGGACCATGGAAAATCTCCGCATCCATACCCTGCTCAACCTCCGGAAATCCGTTTTTAACAATGTGATGAACCTCGACCTCTCTTATTTTAATAATGAAAGGAAAGGCGACATCATCTCCAAGGTGTCTTCGGACGTGCAAACGGTGCAATTTTCCGTGACGGGCACCCTCCAGGTAATTTTTAAGGAACCTTTAACATTAATTACCTACCTGGTAATGCTGTTCATGATCTCCTACAAGCTGACGCTGTTCTCCATGCTGGTGATCCCCGTGGCAGGCTGGCTGATCTCCCGCATCGTAAAACGCCTGAAACAGCAGGCCGCGGAAAGCCACGAGACCTACGGCAACATGATCAGTTACCTGGACGAGGCCCTTTCCGGCATCCGCATCATCAAAGCGTTCAACGCCACCGATTATATCAAGAACCGGTTCGACAACGAGAACAAGACCTACAGCCGCATCATCCGCGCCATGGCTAAAAGGATACAGCTGGCCTCGCCCGTCAGCGAGTTCATGGGCGTGCTGATGGTAGCCGGCATCGTGTATTACGGCGGCACGCTCATCGCGCGGCAGAGCAACGAGCTGAGCCCCGCGGACTTTATCGCCTACATCGCGATCTTCTCGCAGATCAT
>JBQCFV010000833.1:0-2389 GCA_051958695.1 Chitinophaga sp.
GATCCGAACATCTAAATATAAACAGGTAATGGCTTTTATATAAAAGTGATTGCCCCAAAAAACAGCGTGATGAGAAACGTAGTACAATTTGTAAGAGAGGCCCTGATCAACAATTTCCGGGAGCTGGACCAATGGTTCAAAGAAGATAATGTATTGCTTCATTTTAAACCGTCGAAAGATCAATGGAGCGTACGCGAAGTGCTGGAACATATCAGCCTTACCAACTATTTTTTGTTGCTCACCATTAACAAGAGCACCCGCAGGGCGCTGGAGCGTAAGCTGGACGGTCTTATTATTATGCCGCCACATGATTATGAAAAAATTTTCCGGCAGATAGAGATCTTGAGCAGCAAATCGTTCGGATGGGTAAACCCCGCACACCTGGAACCCACGGGGGAAAAGAGCCTTGATGAAGTGAGAATATTGCTCAAGCAGCAGTTCGCGCAATGCATGTATAATCTCAGCCTGCTTAAAAACGGCGAAGGCAGGCTGGTAAAAACTGAAATGACCGTCAATAACCTGGGAAAGCTGGATATCTATCAATATATCTTTTTCCTCACCCGGCATATCGAACGACACCTGGCGCAGATGCGGGAATTGAAGGAACAGTTTGAAGACAGCGCCGTGCTGATATAAAATTTTTAATTACGCAAAAGGTAAAGAGTCAACCCGGCTCTCCCCTTGCGGGAGAGCTTTTTTTGTCCCTTTATTTTAAAAAAAATGCCAACAATGAAAAAGAATCTGACATCCACATACGACAGCATCAGCCGCCTCGCGGTATTATCCGCCCATTACAACGTCCGGTATGACGGACTGTACGATAACGGCGCGGGGAAAGGACTGCTGGCCATTCTCGCGCATACATTGCCGGGAAAAAAGACGCGCAATGCAGGAGCGAAAACGGCGGCGGAACCTTGAAGGAAGCCCCAGCAAAAACATGCTCCAGTGAACACGCTTTAATAAGGTGTTCATTGGAGCTTATAAAAACAATTCCACAAAATGAACAACAAAGAACTGCAGCAAATCGTCTCGCACGCTAACCTCTGCGACGATTTCTACATAGACGCACAAGCCCTTTACCTGCAGACCTACCGGAAAATGCCGAGCGTAAGCTCCATTTACCAGGTCGATTTCAGAAAGGCTTTTAACTGGGTGAAAGAGAATCGTGCGGAATGGATCGAGGATATTTACACCTACCGGGACTACGACCGTTCCGATAAAAAATATACGGCCGACCGTATGATCGTGGTACTGAAGGACGTGCCCGTGATGCTCGTATTTGCCGCGGACTACGTGGAGATACTGCATGGCGAAAATGACCTTGCGCTCGTGGACGAGCTGACGGCGGGTTTCCAGTCTTTCCGGCAAAGACAAAAACGGAAAGCGCAGGAGATAACCGGCCCTTCATTCATTGAACTGCTGATCAGTTACCCCAACAGCGTGCTCGTGATCGAGGATGCGGAAAACGTGCTGGCGGACAGGGCGCAAACGGAAAATTCCTCCGTTTCCAACCTGCTCAACCTGTCCGACGGATTGCTGGCAGACTGTTTGAACGTACAGGTAGTTTGTACCTTTAACGGCGTCCTTTCCCGCATCGATAAGGCGTTGCTGCGGAAAGGCAGGCTGATCGCCCAGTATGAGTTCAAAGAGCTGTCCGCACCGCAGGCGCAGCGCCTGAGCGCGCACCTCGGCTTCGACACGGTGATCAACCGGCCGATGAGCATCGCTGAGATCGCCAATCAGCACAAACGGAATTTTGACGTAAAACAGGTGCAGGTCGGTTTCCGGGCTGCACTGCAATCTTAAAAAAATGGCAAAGCTAAAATTACGGGGCAAAGACCTGCGGAACATCGGATACCCTGAAGGACCGGTGATCAGCGTGGCCATCACCGTAATGGAACAACATTATAAACATCATACCCACGAAGCCGCGCTGGCGTTGTTGCGCGAGGTGCTGGAAGCGCCGCAATCCTTTACCGGCGACGAACAACTGTCGAAGATCGCGGACAAACTGATCCCCGAACCGTCCGCGGAGATCGCGATCAACCCGCAGGCGCTGCCCTACCAGGTATACGGGCCGGAGTTCATCGACGAAGGCGCCCTCAGGCAGATGGATTACGCCATGAGGCTTCCCGTTACCGTGGCTGGCGCGCTCATGCCCGATGCGCACCAGGGCTACGGCCTGCCCATCGGCGGGGTGCTGGCGGTAAAAAATGCCGTCGTCCCCTACGCCGTGGGTGTGGACATCGGCTGCCGGATGTGCCTGAGCATCCTCGACATTCCGCATGAGCAGCTGGAAAAAAAGGCGTCAGTTTTAAAAAGGGAGATTAAAGCGGGAACATTATTCGGCGCGGTTGGGTAATGGAAGGCGCGCATCGACGATGAGGTG
>JBQCFV010000834.1:0-2650 GCA_051958695.1 Chitinophaga sp.
TGGACAGTGCGGCCGATCCGTCGTGGTTGAGGAAAGGATTGCTGCCCCACCATGCGCCGCTATGATGCAGGTGCGTCCATTCCCAGGCCTGGCAGCTGAGGAACATGATGCCGCCAACGATGGTCAGGCTTAGCCATTTGATCACGGACTTCCTGTCCATATAATGCCCGGCGTTTACGGCCAGCACCATGGTCACGGAGCTCATGATCAGGATAAAGGTCATAAGGCTCACAAATACCAACGGCAGGTTCATATCGCCCATGAACGGGAATGCGTGGAAAACCACGTTCGGGTCGGGCCATGCTTCAGCCATGAAACGCTGCGTGCCGTATGCGATCAGCAATGCGCCGAACGTGAAGGCATCCGAGATAAGGAAATACCACATCATCAACTTTCCATAGCTCACGCTAAAGGGCGAATGCCCTCCGTTCCACCATTTTTTCTTCGCTGTTACTGCGTTATCCATTTGTACGAATTATGAATTTTATTGTTTCTAAACTTCTTCTTTATGCTAACGTGCCAGGCTGAAAAATATCAGCAGATAGATCCAGAGCCCGTCAACAAAATGCCAGTATGTGGAGGCCACTTCGATGGGCACCGCGCTGTAGGTTCTCACCCTTGTGCGGAAGGCCCTTGCAAAAAGCACCAGCAGCACCACTACGCCGCCGATCACGTGCAGGATGTGCGCGCCTACGATCACGTAGATAAAGCTGGCCGAAACGGTTTTGTTCAGCGCCAGCCCGTGCGCTTTCATGTCCGAAAAACCGATCACCTGGCAAACGGCGAACGCGATGCCGAGCAGGGCGGTTACGGAGATGAGCTGCTTGTACGCGCTCATGTTCCTTGCCTTGAACTGGCGTTGCGCCAGGTAAATGGTAAGGCTGCTCAACAAAATCACCCCGGTGGACACATAGAACACGGCCGGCAGATCGAAGCTGAGCCAGCTGGCCTGCGCCCGCTTCACCACGTATGCGCTCGTGAAACCTATGAACATCATCGTGATGCTGGCCATAGCGATCCACATGGAATACTTGTGCGGATGTATTTTGTTTTTTTGAGCGTTCATTGTCAACATTTCCTCACAATTTAACTTTATCGAACAACAGTGCCAGCAAAATTACCGCCAGGTAAATATAAGAACCGAACATCAGTTTCCTGGCGGAGGGCACATCACATTTCCTGTATAATTCAACCGCCCTGTACAGGTAAAAGCCGCCGATCAGGATGGCCACCACCGCCGAAATGGCGCCGGTGATACCCAGGAGGTAAGGCGCTACGCCGGCAGGTATCAGCAGCATGGTGTACATGGCCGCCTGCAGCGCGATCATCTTTCCGGGCCCGCGGTCGGTAGGCATCAGCTTGAAGCCCGCCCTGGTATAATCCGTATGCGCTACCCAGGCGATCGCCCAGAAGTGCGGGAACTGCCAGAGGAACTGTATGGCGAACAGCGCCCAACCGCCTTCGGAAAAGGCGCCTGCGCCGGCCACCCAGCCGATGAGCGGCGGCAATGCGCCAGGAACGGCGCCTACCAGCACGGCCAACGAGTTCCACTTTTTCCAGGGCGTGTACACGAAGCCGTACAGCACAAGGGAAACGAGGCTCACGACAGCGCTCAGCCAGTTGAACGCGAAACCGAGTATCAGCGTACCGGCCAAACCGGTAACCACGGCTACCACGGCAGCTTCGGAAACACCCAGGCGCCCTGCGGGCAAGGGCCTCGGGGCCGTGCGCGCCATCAGTTTGTCCGTATCTTTTTCCAGTATCTGGTTAATGATATTGGCAGAACCGGATACCAGGATGCCGCCGGCAAATAATAAAAGAACTTTTATCAGGTCAAATTCCACGCCCGGCACCAGCAAATAGGCAACCACGCAGGAGAAAACTACCATGAATGTGAGCGTAAACTTCATCATCATGAAGTAATCCTTCACCCTGCTTGCAATGGCGTATGATAAAGACAACTTTATGGAATTTTCTTGCAACATGTTATTTCTTCACTATTTCTGTTCCACAACTTTTCTGCGTGCGGGAATTATCCCGCGGTTACGGCATTAGTGCTTGGACTCGTCGGGAGATACAGGCACGGTCTGCGGAATAAAGTCTTTCCCGTCCTTGCTGTAATCATAAGCCCAGCGGTGAACTTCGGGGATCTCGCCAGGCCAGTTACCATGACCGGGGTGGATCGGCGTCGTCCATTCAAGGGTCGTTGCCTCCCACGGGTTGGGTGTGGTGAGCTTGCGGCCTTTGAAAATGCTATAGAAGAAGTTGAATACGAATAATAACTGGGTAGCGAACACGATGATCACCACGAAGCTGATGAACTGGTTGAGCCCATGGAACATATTGAAGGACTGCCAGTTGCTGTAATCGAAGTAACGGCGCGGCATACCGGCCATCCCTTCGTAGTGCATCGGCCAGAAGATCAGGTAAGCGCCCACCAGAGTGATCCAAAAGTGGATGAAACCGAGCGTCTGGTTCATAAAGCGGCCGTACAGTTTCGGGAACCAGTGGTAAATACCGGCGAACATACCGAAGAATGCGGATACGCCCATTACGATATGGAAGTGCGCGATCACGAAGTAGGTGTCGTGCAGGTGGATGTCGATAGCGGAGTTACCCAGCCAGATGCCTGTCAGACCGCCGGAGATGA
>JBQCFV010000835.1:0-7553 GCA_051958695.1 Chitinophaga sp.
CACTTCCAGCGAACCCTTTACGTCCAGCGACACGATGGTGCTTTTGGTGGCGTTCACGTCCACGTTGGTGGCGAGGTTGTAACGGCGGTACTTGATCACGTCCACCGAGCCCTGCTGGTACATATGCCCGAGCGAGCTGAAAAAACGCACTTTGTCAGAACCGCCGGAGAACGTGAGGTTCTGCGAGGTCATGGGCGCGTTGAAATCGATTACGTCGCCCAGCCAGTTGCTGTTGGGGTAATGATCGGGATCGGAACCGTCCTTGTATTGCTGCAATTGTTCGTCGGTGTAAGCAGGCGCCAGTCCCGCGTTTTTGTTCGCGGCGTTGAGGGTGCTGGCAAAACCGTAGGAGTCGAGGTATTTCGGGTATTGCGTGGGCCGCTGGATGCCGTACCAGGTGTTGAAGCCGAGCTCTACCTTACCCTGTTTGCCGCGTTTGGTGGTGATGAGCACTACGCCGTTGGCGCCGGCAAGACCATAAGGCGCAATGGCCGCGGCGTCTTTCAGCACGGTAAAACTTTCGATCTCGTTCGGATTGATCTGCGTAAACGGCCTCGGCACACCGTCCACGATCGTCAGCGCGCCGTTGCGGGAGCCGGTGGTGCCTACGCCTCTGACCCTGAGCGAAGCCGCGTCCGCACCGGGCTCGCCGCTGCCCTGGAAGGCCAGCACACCGGATACCCTGCCCGCCACGCTGTTGTTCACGTTCGCAACGGGATTGCGCGCGATGTCGTTGCCTTTCAGCGTGGAAATGGCGGCGGTGACGGACGCTTTTTTCTGCGTACCGTAACCGACCACGATCACTTCGTTCAGCCCTTTCAATTCTTCTTCCAGCACGATCTCCAGCAAGGCCCTGCCGTTCACCGGCACTTCAAGCATCCGGAAACCGACGTAAGTAACGACCAGCACTGCATCTTCCGGCACGTTCAATTCAAAGCGGCCTTCAGGGCTGGTAACGGTGCCGGTGGAGGTGCCTTTCACGAGAATGGTCACCCCCGGCAACAGCGTGCCTTTATTGTCTTTCACTACGCCCCTCACGGTAAGGAACCGCGCATCGGGCGAAGCGGTAATCGCGATCACGGAATCGGAAAGTATCTTGTAATTCAGGTTGGAAGCGGCCAGCAGGCCGGCAAGAATGTCGGTCAGTTTTTGCGTGCCGTTGGTGGTATAGGAAACGGTCTTTCGCAGGCCGGCTTCCCGGGAGTTGTAGAAAAAACGGCACCCGGTGGCCGATTCGATCTTTTCAAGTACGTGGGATAGTTTCGTGTCTTTGACATTCAGCGAAAGCTTGATGTCTTTTTGTGACCGGGCAGACAACTGCATGCAAAATAAAAAAACAGCAAGTAGCGTCAGTCGCATAGTTCTATCAATTTGCTTGACATTCACATAATGGCGCACGGGTCCATTAAGTAGATTTTTTTTCATACTTTTAGCTTTTATTGGTTTTTGGAAGCCGCCAGTCTCACCTGCACTTCCAAATAAAAATCAGTATACCGGAAAGGGGGATGTTGACGCATTCCTCTTTCTATTTTATACCGCCGGCGCTTATCCCGCGCCTTTACCTGTAGATCGTAATGCTGTCATGTTGCATGCTGTATTTGAATGGTGCGATTACCTGCAATACTTTCAGCGCTTCTTCCGCGCTTTCGTTCTTGAATATGCCCGTAAGCCGGTATGCTTTCACCTCTTGGCTGCTGATAACGATGGAAACATTGTACCGTTTTTCCATCATCGCCGCAAGGTCTTCAAAACGCTCGTCCCTGAAAATGAATTTATTGTCCACCCAGGCCGTTTCCACGATGTCGTTGGTTTGCCCGTAAGGCACAATGCCGGTTACTTTTATTTCCTGCTTCTCTTCCGCGGCGGGTTTGCCGGCGGCTTTCACGGCGTTGCGCAGCACCAGCTTTTCGTTGGGCTTCATCCGTATTTTGCGGGAAGGGTCTTTTTTGAGCGAGACTTCCAGCGCGCCTTCTATCAGCGTGGTCTCGGTGGTAGAGCCGCCTTCATACGCCTTTACGTTGAACGAGGTCCCGAGGTCGGTGATGTCCGCCTCGCGCGTGTGCACGATAAACGGGTGATGATCGTCGTGCTGTACTTTGAAGAATGCTTCCCCCACCAGCGTCACTTCCCTGTTCTCATGACTGAAATTCTTCGGATAGGTGAGCTTGCTGCCCGCGTTCAGCCATATCTCCGTACCGTCCGCCAGCGTGATCTGCGTTTTGGAACCGCGCGGCGCGGCTATCTCGTTCATGATTTCCGCCACGGGCGTTTTGAAAGGCTTCAGCAAATAAAAACCCGCCCAGCAGGTAACGGCAATACCCGCCAGTACCGCGGCCGCACGAAGCGCCGGCCGGAACTTCCGCATGCGCGCAGGCGGCAGCGCGGCTTCTTCCTGCCGCGCGTTTTCCAGCTTGCTGCTCAGAATGGCGTTGAGCTTTTCCGGCTCCGCATGCGCATCCAGCAGCAGCCTGATCTCGTCGATAAATTCATTGGTTACGTTGTCCAGGTTATTCACCGCCTGGATCAGCTCATAAGAATACCATAGCTCAGGGTCCTGGAAAAGCAGGGCTTTCAGCTCTTTTTCCTCTTCGCGGCTGATGGTGTGAGACAGCTGCCTGCCCATCAATAACCACACCCTGTTGGAATCTTTCATTGGATTCATAAGTGATCGTAGTGTACCAGTTTATGATAAGACTGGAAAGCGGGCGCGTTCTACTAAGCGGAAATAAAAAATTTCAGGAAATTATACTTTCCGGGAGAGGGTGTGTTCTTTATTAAAAGTGTCCACCGCTTTTACAAGCCTTTTCAGCGCGATGGCGAGCTGTACGTCGATGGTATTGACGGAAATGTTGAGTTTGACGGACACGTCCTTGTTGCGCATCCCTTCCAGCCGCACCATTTCATAGATCTGGCGGCAGCGCGGCGGCAGGGCAGCAATGGCGTTGCGGATACAATCGTACAGCTCCATGGAAATCACCAGTCTTTCGGGATCGTCTGCGGAAAAACCGTGCAGCGGTACGCCGGACAACAAACGCTGCTCTTTCCGGAGCCTTGCCAGCGCGTCGAGCGACGCGTTGCGCACCGCGGTAAAAAGATAAGCCCTGAGATTGCTGATCTCCACGATATTCCCTTTCATCTGCCAGACCTTCAGCAGCACATCGTTGACGATCTCTTCGGCGGGCTCCCTGGTTTTGAGATAAGCCGTGGAAAAGTCCAGCAGCGTGGCATGGTATTGCCTGTACAGCAACTGATAGGCATCGCTTTCCCTGTTGTCAGCAATTAGATCGGTAAAAATTTTCGTGATTGGATCCAACATACAGTCAATTGGTCTGGTGTGCAATATCCGGAATCAATATTAACTCAATGTGAAAAGAAAGTGAACTGCAAGTAGCCTTATCAAAAACGTGGTCGTTACCATGGCCGGGGACAAAACGGATCTGCCGGTGCGACAAATTTAAAAGTTTGGCGCAAAATTGCAAGAAGAAAAACAAACCGGCCGTTTACTCCCGTTGTCACAACAACGTCATTTCCCCCTTCCCTCCCAAATTTTTCCCGATCTCGAAAACCGTTCCCTTTTCGTCATGGGAACTTTGCCGTCTCTTATTTCACACCAATAGAATGAACAACCAATGATCAAAAGGCTATTTCTTCTCTGTACTTTTCTTTTTGCTGCCGCTGCGTTATTCGCGCAGAGCACCGGTTTTGTAAAAGGCGCCGTCACCACCAGCGACGGCCAGCCGGCAGTAAACGTGACCGTACAGATCGAGCAAACCAAATGGGGCGCCATCAGCAACGAAAAAGGGGAATATCTTATAAAGAACGTGCGCGCCGGCTCCTGGAACCTCCGCGTTTCCGCCATCGGCGTGGCCACTGAGATAAAACAGATCACTGTCAGCGCGGGCGAAACCGCGGAAGTGGATTTTGTGCTGAACGCCAATGCCGCCCAGCTGCAGGAGATCACCGTTTCTTCCCGCGGCCCCGTTAAAGAAAGCGATATCGTGGCAAAAATGCCGCTGAAAAATCTTGAGAACCCGCAGGTATATAACGTGGTGTCCGCCGAATTGCTCAAACAGCAGAACATCACCACGTACGACGATGCGATGCGCAACGTGCCCGGCATTTCCCGCACCTGGGAATCCACCGGCCGCGCAGGCGACGGCGCCGCGTATTTCTCGCTGAGGGGCTTCGACGCGCAACCCGCGCTCACCAACGGCCTGCCCGGTCTCGTAAGCGGCAACCTCGATCCTGCCAACGTAGAAGCCATTGAAGTGATCAAAGGCCCCTCCGGCACTTTGTTCGGCGGTGCGTTTTACAGCTACGGCGGCATCATCAACACCATCACCAAAAAACCTTATCACACCTTTGGCGGCGAAGTGGCTTACACTTTTGGCAGCTACGGGCTGAACAGGATCACGGCGGACATCAACACGCCGCTGAGCAAAACGGAAAAGATCGCGCTGCGCGTCAACACCGCTTATCATACCGAGAACAGCTTCCAGGACGCGGGCTATAAAAAATCCTTCTTCTTCGCCCCCGCCCTCAACTACGAAGCGAACGACCGCCTTTCCTTCAGCCTGCAGGTTGAGATTCTGCAGGAAGAAAGGTCCGTTGCACCCGTGTTCTTCCATTCAGACCGCTTCTCCCCGCTCGATTTCAAGAACATCGAAGAGCTGCGGCTGGACCCCAAGCTGTCTTTCACCAGCAACGACCTTTCCATCCGCAATCCGCGCTTTAATGTGCAGAGCCAGATGATCTATAAATTATCCGACGTATGGACCTCGCAGACCGTCGTATCCCGTGCATCGATCAAATCCGACGGCTACTATTCCTATATCTGGGACGACGCCAGCGGCGACGAGTGGTTCGAGCATTATATCCATAACGAAAATCAGAGCACTTCCACCACCGACATCCAGCAGAACTTCAACGCAGATTTCAAAATAGGCAGCCTGCGCAACCGGCTTCTCGTCGGCCTCGAGTTCTATGGCCGCAAGATCGTGGACAATGGCGGCGGCTGGGGCGTGATCAGGCAGGTAACTCCCTGGGGCGATACCCGCGACGTTGATCCCGACAACCCGTTGTACCTCACCCGCGCGTCCGTAGACCAGATGCTGTCCGGCCTCGACCCCGCGATCGGTTCCAACATCGAGAACTATTCTTACAGCGCCTACGCCTCCGATGTGCTGAACATCACGCCCGCGCTGAGCGTAATGGCGAGCCTCCGTGCAGATTATTTCTATACGCCCGGCGACGGTAAAGAAGAGACCAAGGACGATGAATTTGACCAGCTCGCATTGTCACCCAAATTCGGTATCGTGTACCAGCCGGTGTTGAACAAGGTTTCCATTTTTGCCAACTACATGAACACTTTCGTGAACGTGTCTCCCACCGACATATGGGCGCCGGACAACAATAATACGCTGCAGCCCACCGGCAATTACAAAGCGTTAAAGCCCGAACAGGCCAACCAGTGGGAAGCCGGCGTAAAAACCGATCTGTTCGGCAACAAGCTGCAGGCGATGGTTTCCTACTACGACATCCGCGTATCCAACAGAACGCTTTATCCGCCGGCCGGCACCGCTTACCAGGGCGGCGAAGCCGGCAGCAAAGGGTTTGAGGTGGAAGTAACGGCGCAGCCCGTTCATGGCCTGAACATTCTCGCCGGTTACAGCCATAATAAAACGGAAGTGCTGGAAGGCATCGGCAACGACTTTTACGCAGAGAAAGGCCGTGTGATCGGCGGTCAGGGCCCGCAGGACCTCGCAAACCTCTGGGCTACGTACAAGTTCAGCAACGGTTCGCTCCGCAACTTCGGCCTGGGCATCGGCGGCAACTACGCCGGCGAATACCTGGTGATCGACAACAGCGCCACCGGCCAGTTCTTCCTGCCGAGCTACGCGCTGCTAAACGGCAGCGTGTTCTACAACGCGGACCATTTCCGTTTCACCCTCAACGTAAACAATATCACCAACGAACAGTACTACATCGGCTACTGGTCCGTAAACCCGCAACGGAAGCGGAATTTCGCGGCCAGCTTTGCGTACAGGTTCTAAGCGGTACAGCACGTTTTCGGAGAAGCCGTATGGAATGAAAGTTCCATACGGCTTTTTTGTAACGCTGAATATGCTTATGTTTGGGTTAAAGACCAATAAGCTCATATGGTAAAGATCATCTTTCAGACAACCGAAACGCTCACCGCAGACACGCGCCTGGATGCCGTTGCCCGCATGGAGGGCGATATCCGGATCTACCTGCAGGATACATTGTTCGCCGATCTTCCGCGCACGCACCTGGTCGATTTTGCGGCGTTCGCCCAGCGCTGGCTGCACGATCATTCTGCGCCTTCCGTGGCGTACCAGCCTATGGACCGGGAAGAAGCCGTACTGCAAATCGAACAGACGGCGGATGGCCTGTACCGCCTCAAAGGCGCTGAAGGCGGGTATTCCGGGGCCGTAGCCGAAACGGAGATCAGCGGGGCTTTTGAAGCGTACCTTGCGGATTTGGAAGACAAGCTTCATCCCTGACAGGTTTGAAGGGACACGCGTTTCTTTACCGGTTAAAATGCAAAGGGGCGATACCATGTACCGCCCCTTTAGTGTTTTTTAAGTTTAATCTTCGTCTGAAATTTCACGCATCGGTGTGAAATCCCGGCGTACTCCACACTCCGCTAATCCTCCTTCGCTTCCGCAAGGAAGCTCACCACATCCCTGATCTCCTTCTTCGACAATACCAGCTTCATATCCGGCATAGACGAAGGCGAGAAGGTTTTCTTCACGATGTCTGCACTGGCGATCTCCCTGTCCGGCTCCAGGCCTTCCTTGATCCTGATGCCGGTTTTGGTTTCGCCCTGCATCACGCCGGTGAGTTTTTTGCCGTCTTTCAATTCCAGCGTCACCATGCCGTAGCCAGGCGCCAGCCGCGCGCGGGGTGAAATGATGGCTTCGAGTATCTGCTGGCGCGAAATGCGGTTGGCCACGCCGTTGAGACGCGGGCCGGCATTGCCGCCGCGGTCGTCGTAGGAATGGCAGCGCATGCACTGCGCATTCTGGTTGCGGTAAAATATCTGCCGGCCGCGATGCGGGTCGCCGCCTTCGAGGCTGCTGGCGTAAGAGGCGAGCACTTCGTTGGGAGACAGCTTGCTGCTGATCTCTTTGTAACGCGCGGCCAGCTGCGTCGAACGCGTGCTGTCGATCGCTTCGCCCAGCTCGAGGTAAAGATCGGGGCCCAGCTTGCCGGCCGCCATGTTGTCGAGCAGCGCTTCGATGGCCTTGCCGCTATTCTCCAGCGGCAGCTTGCCAAGCGTAAGCACGGCGGCCTGTTTTTCTTCCCGCGTGCGGGTATCGATCACGTTGGTCAGCAGGCTCACCATGACGTCTTTCGGGATACTCATTTTTTCCAGCAGGTCGAGGCCGGTTACGCGCACTTTTTTCTCTTTGTCCGCCAGCGCCTGGCGGATGCCTTTTTCAACCAGCGGGTCTTTCAACGCCACCAGCGATTTCAGCGCGGCGGAGCGCATGGCCGGCTCGCGGTCGGACTGTAGGGAAGCCAGCAAG
>JBQCFV010000836.1:0-4394 GCA_051958695.1 Chitinophaga sp.
CGGGGGATTTTTGCTGAGTTGAATATCGGTCAGTTATATTTTTGCGAACTGGCCGTCCGGGGCTTTGCGGCCGAAGTATTTTTAGAGGTACAAGACCAGGTATTTGCTTTTTTCTTCGCCGGGTATTATCTTCCGCCCGGAATACGGTACTTTGGGTAAAGAACCGGGACGTCCCGGGGGATTTCTATTTAGTCGAAGAGCGTTATGAAATATTTTTTAAAATCTTTATTCCTATGATGCCGCATTCAGATTTTCTTCTAAATCGGGCATGAGCTTTACGAAAAATTAAAATGCGGGGATTCTTTTTTTATTCTCCATTTACACATACCTACAACTTTAAAAGGGCTATCCGCGGGATGCCCGGAAAAACTATAATCAACCAGAAATGATCGCTGTAAAAAACAAGAACTATCGTTTGCTGGGCGGCTTCGCGCTCATGCTTATCGGCCTTTCCACACTGATGCGGGTAACGCTCATGATCTTTTCCCTCGAAAACATGGACTGGTCATTTTTCGGAATGTTGCGGATCTTCGGCATGGGCCTCCTGTTCGATATCGGCGTAGCTTCCTTTTTCCTGCTGCCCTATTCGGTTTACCTGCTGCTTTTGCCCTCCCGGTGGAGCGGGAGCCTGGTCAACAGGATCGTGACGTATGTCTTTTTCTTTATTACCACGCTGATCCTGATGTTCTCCTTTTTCGCGGAATTTACTTTCTGGCTGGAATTTGAGAGCCGGTTCAACTTCATCGCGGTGGATTACCTGATCTACACCTATGAAGTGGTGCAGAACATCAATGAGTCCTACCCCTTGCCCATACTGATCGGGTGCATGTTGTCGGTAACGGCGATCATCACCTGGTGCTTTTCGGCAGCAGGCACCTTCCGTTCCGCCTTCACGGGCGATACGCCGTTCCTGCGGCGGACGGGCTTCTTCGCGGGAGTGGCCGGCGTCGCCGCCATATATGTGATGTTCGTTGATAACGGGTTGGCTGAAAAAGGGCGCAACCGGTATGAGGACGAGCTTGCCAAAGCCGGCGTCTATTCCTTCTTTTCGGCATTCAGGAACAACGAGCTGAACTACGGCCTTTTTTACCGGCTGATCGACGACAAAAAAGCCTTCGCGATCACACGCGCCTGCCTGGAAGACAGCAGCAGCACGTTTCTCAGCGGCGGCCCGGGCATCCGCAGGCATATCCGCAACGGCAGCACGGAGGAAGTACGCCCCAACGTGATCCTCGTAACGATCGAAAGCCTGAGCGCCGATTTTCTCGGGAGATATGGCAATACGCAGCATCTCACGCCGGTGCTGGATTCGCTCGCCAAAGAAAACTTTGTGTTCGACAACATGTACGCCACCGGCACGCGCACCGTCAGGGGCATGGAAGCGCTCACGCTCGCCATCCCGCCCACGCCGGGCAACAGTATCGTACGCCGGCCGGACAATGCCGATCTTTTCACGGTGGGTTCCGTCTTCCGTTCGAAAGGTTACGCCACCGGCTTCTTTTACGGCGGAGACGGCTACTTCGACAACATGAACCAGTTTTTTGGCAGCAACGGCTACGACATCACGGACAAGGGCCGGAACATGGTGATCGGCGACGATTTCGCCGCGAAAAGGTACAGGATACCGGACAGCCTGGTGAACTTCCGCAACGCCTGGGGCATCTGCGACGAAGACCTCTACGCCGCCGTTCTCCGCTCCGCGGGCCGGCAATACAAAGAAGGAAAGCCGTTCTTCAATTTCGTCATGACCACTTCCAATCACCGCCCTTTCACTTATCCCGACGGGAAAGTGGAGCGTTCCTCCGGTTCCGGCAGGGAAGGGGCCGTTCAATATACCGACTACGCCATAGGGCAATTCTTAAACGCCGCCCGCAAAGAGCCCTGGTTCAGCAACACCGTGATCATTTTTATCGCGGACCATTGCGCCAGCAGCGCGGGCAAAAATGAGATCGACAGCGCGAAATACCACATCCCGGCCATCATCTGTAACCTTCCCGGCGCGCGCCGGGATTCCATCGGGCAGCTCTGTTCGCAGATCGATCTTTTCCCGACGCTTTTCGGTCTCCTGCAATGGAATTACGAAAGTAACCTCTACGGCATGGACGTGCGGCAACCGGGTTACCGTCCCCGCGCTTTCCTGGGCACTTACCAGAAACTTGCTTACCTGAAGAACGACAGCCTCGTTATCCTCTCGCCGCAACAGCGCGCGGAAACGATGTTATACGCCCCTGAAGGCAACACGCAAACACCGGTAGCCGCGAATGAAACGATCACCAATGAGGCCATCGCATTTTACCAGACGGCGTATTACCTGTTCAAGCATGGGGGCCTGGAGGAGAAAAGGCAACCGCAGCTCTCTGAAAATGGCGTTAAGGCTGCCAGGTAATATTTGGGCTCAAAGCCTTTACCGGCCTGAAAAGCGAACCGGCCATCTTCCGTGCCGTTTTATTGTATTTTTCTTCGTAGATATTTAACAGCCGCTCTTCCGGGGGATACTGGTCTTTTGCGTGCTCTTTGATCATCTTTTTTAGATGAGCTGATCAGCGGCTGTTCATCGCCCTGCATGCCTCTGCGCAGCGGCGGCAGATGTCCGCGCACTCGCGGCAGTGTTTGTTGTTGTGTTTGCCGCATTCTTCGGCGCAGGCGTCGCAGGCATCGGCGCAGATCACGCAAAGCCTGGTGGCATGGCCGCTGCCCAGGCTCATGAGCTGCGCGCTTGCATAACAAAGCGCCGCGCATTCCATATCAAGCTGTATGCAACGCGCCATGTGCGCCACATCGGGTTCCTGCGTGCATGAGCTGGCGCAATGGTTGCAAATGGCCGCGCATTGCAGGCAGAGATCGATGCATTCCTTGTCGTCGTGATATCCGGGCATGAGTATCGGGTTTATGGTGAGGAAATGTTTTTTTATGTGCCGCCAAAACGGGACCATGTTGCGCCGGAGTGTACGGATAATGGTTGTCGTTTTATGATAATCAATTAGTTATAATGTAATTTGGATTTGATGACGGGCAGCAGCCGGGCGGGAAAGTGAGGATTTTGAACGACAAACCGGGAATTGGGGGTTCCTGCGAATATGAGCTATGTGCTGCAATACCGCCCGGTTCAAACCCGTAAATTAGTTTTTGTATTATTGCAAGGTATGAGTGATATCACTGGAGAATTGATTGACCGTTTTAACAATGGTTGCCCGGTTGCCTTTACCAGCCTGTATCGTCAATTTTATCCTGCCGTCTTCTTTTACATCAAAAAGATCGTTGTCGATACGGCCGAGGCGGAAGATATCACCGCTGAAGTATTCGTAAAATTCTGGAACAGCCGGGGCCGGTTTGAAAACGAGAAAAATATCGCCGTCTTTCTCCGGATCGTAGCAAAAAATGCCTGTACGGACTGGCTGCGTACATCCAAAAAACATAAAGAAGGAACAGACCTGTTTTCCTACCTCAGCAATTCCGCAGAAAATACCGATACGCATGACGACGTAAAAGCCGAAGTGCTGCGGCTGGTGCAGGAAGAAATAGACCGGCTGCCCTCGCAGCTGAAGAAAGTATTCGAGCTGGCCTACATATATGAAAAGAGCAACGAAGAGATCGCCAAAATGCTCAGTATCCGGAACCAGTCCGTACGCAACCACAAAACCCGCGCGATCAAACTGCTGAGACTTTCCCTTACCGGCAGAGGAATGCTCGTTTTACTTCCATTTTACCTGAAACTGGTAAAATCTTAACAAACCCGTTTTTTGTTGAGTACATTTTTTTCTGTTTGCCGTATAAGTAAGCGGAGAACAGTTTTATGGACCATTACCAGATCATCGCGGCATTAATAGTAAAGAGACTAAGGGAAGAAATCGCCCCGGAGGAAGAAGCGCGCCTGGCGGAATGGGCGGATAGCGATCCGGCCAACCGCGCGCTGTTTGAACAACTGATGGATGCGGGCGAATTTGAGGGCCTGTTGAAAACGACTTATCAATCCCGCATACGGATCGAACAGCAGCTTCGGGAACGACTTCAGCTGGAACGAAAAAATGTCCGGGTCCTTCAATGGAAACGATGGGCCGTAGCCGCTTCAATATTGCTCGTGGCCGGACTGGGAGGATACCTGTTGCGTGAGAATGCCGGCAAGCCCGCGCCCACGGCGGCAAAGGCGCTGATCTCCGTGCAGGCGCCGGACCGGAACCGGGCTACCATTACGCTGGGCAACGGTCAGGTCGTTTACCTGGACAGTGCTGCGGCAGGCCGCCTCACCTCGCAGGGAAACACGAGCCTGGTGAAGCTCGCCAACGGGCAGCTGGCTTACCGGCGGGCAGGCGGCGCTGTTCCCGGCAATGAGATCTATAATACTTTAACAAACCCCAGGGGCAGCAGCGTGATCGAAATGGCGCTTTCCGACGGAA
>JBQCFV010000837.1:0-3424 GCA_051958695.1 Chitinophaga sp.
TCGCGGGCTTTGTAAAGCTCTTCGCTGCCTGCGTTCAGGGCGTTGCTGTACCAGGGCACATCGCCAAAACGTTTCAGCTTGTCGAAGTAGAACCATGCGCGGAAAAAACGGGCCACGCCGGCATAGTGATTTTTTGCTTCCGCGGGGATGGAAGGTTTGTCGTATTGCCCGAGGAAATAATTGATGTTGTATAAAGCCGTCCAGGTCCAGCCGGCGGAGGCGGCGTCGGTATAGGCGCGCCGTGTTCCAACCACCACTTCGTCGAGACCGGACACGTCTACGTTATCGCTGGAAAAATCCGCGGTGAAAACGCTTTCTCCCGGCAGCGCGGAGTAAAAGCTGTTGGTATACAGCTCCAGGTCTTTTTCCGTATTAAAGAACTCCTGCGGGCTGATCTCGCTTTGCGGGTAACGCTCCAGGAAATCGTCCTGGCAGGCCATAAAGCAGCATCCTGCAAACAGCAGCAATAAAATTGATCTTATATGCATAACTACAATTTTAAAAGTTGATCTCAACACCAAATGTGAACGTACGTTGCATCGGGTATACAAAGCCGGAGCCGTTTGTGCGCGAAGCGTCCACTTCGTCGTTCAGCCCTTCGGGGTCGAACGCTTTGCTCAGCTTCGTCCATTCGAACAGGTTTTGCCCGGAGAAGAAAATCCTTGCCTGCGCGATCTTTGCACGGCTTGTAACGGCCGGCGGGATGGTATAGCCCACGCTCAGGTTCTTCAAACGCAGGTACGCCGCATTCTGCAGGTAACGGGTTTGCACGGCGCCCAGCTCACGGTCTTTCGTAAGCGCTTCGTATGCGCGTAACCGTGGGAAATAAGCGTCCGGGTTTTCGGGCGTCCAGTAGTTGCCATAGATATGATCGTACACGGGCTGGTTCCAGCGGTTATAAAAGCCCCAGAACACGGCCGCTTCGGTGCCCGGCCAGAAGTCGCGCTTGCCGATGCCCTGGAAGAACACGTCCAGCGAAAAGTTGTACCAGTTAAAGCCCATGTTCACGCCGTATGCATAACGGGGCGTGGTGTTGCCGATCTTGCGGAGATCGCCCGGATCGTCTACCGTGTTCTTTCCAAAGCTGATCACCTTGTCGCCGTTGGTGTCTTCAAACTTGATGTCTCCCGCTTTGGGCAGACCGGGGAACAGGTGCAGCCTCGACTGGTCCGCATGCCCGGCAGATTCGTCGTCCGTTTTAAAGAAGCCGAGCGTAGTGTAGCCCCATATCTCCCCTACTTCCATGCCTTCGTAAAAATCGGTGAGCAGGCGGCTGGGGTTGTTGAAGCGCGTAATAAAAGAACGGCTGTCCGACATCACCACGGATACATGGTAGCCGAATGGTTTTCCCGCCAGCTGCACTTCGTCGTTCCATTTCAGCGATACTTCCCAACCTTTGGTGGACAGGTCGGCCGCGTTCTCTCTCGGTTCCGCCGTGCCCAGCACCGCGGGCAGGGTTCTGCCTTTGGTAAGCATGTTGGTCGTCTGCCGGTCGTACCAGTCAAAACCGACGTTCAGCCTGTTTTTCAGCAAAGCCATATCAAAACCGAGGTTCAGCGTGCTCGCCGTTTCCCAGGTGAGGTTGAAAGGCACGAGGTTGGGTGCGCGCACCGCCAGCGGCAGCTGACCGTTCAGGTCGAGCAGGTCGGAAGTGGTGTAGGGCGACATGGTACTGATATACGCATAATCGCTCACCAGCTGGTTGCCCAGCGAACCGTAGGAAGCGCGGAGCTTGAAGCTGTTGATGCTTTTTTTGAGTGAACTGAAAAACGATTCGTTTGACAGTACCCACCCTGCTGACACGGAAGGAAAAAACCCGAAGCGGTCGCTTTTCGCGAAGCGGGAAGTACCGTCGTACCGGCCGTTAAATTCCAGCAGGTATTTATTGTCGAAATCATAATTCAGACGGCCGAAGATACCCTGCAGGGCCCATTCCGATTTGTCGGCGGACAGCGTGGTGATGCCGTTGGTGAGGTTGATGGAACCAAGGCTGGACGTGATGTTGTCGTCCCTGCGCGCGATGAACGCGCTCAGCTGGTTCAGCTCGCGGTTAAAACCTGCCAGCCCTTTGAAATGATGTTTGCCCAAACGTTCCTCGTACTCCGCGTACAGGTTGATGATATGATGTGCCCTGTCCGCAGCGCCGGAAGAATAATAATCCGGGTTGGTGAAGTTCACGACGCTGTTCGGCTTGTTCTCGTACTTCAGCCGGAAGTATTGTATATCGTCGCGCGTCTGCGTGAGGAAGTAGGTGTAATCCCCGTTCAGCCGCAGGCGGTTGTTGAAAAAGTTCGTTCGGAATCCTACCGTGTTCTTGAATATCTGGTCTTTGTTCTTCGTGCGGCCGGCATCGTTCATCTGCCCGAACACGGAAGCACCGGCGATGGTGTAGTTGCCGTTGGCAGTCCTGATAGCCTCGTAAGGATTGGCGTAGAGCGACAGGTAACGGTATACGTTATAACCACCGTCCGACACGAATTTGTTCGGCGCGTCGTACAGGCCCTGGTTGAACTCGATGTTGTCGAACACCTGCAGCCATTCCCATACACGGGTATCCACTTTGAGGCGGGAGCTGATGCGTTCGTAGGTATCGGTGGCATGGGCGAAAATACCGTTCTGTTTTTCATAACCCAGCGAGAGATAATAAGAGGTATTATTCTTTGAATTGGAAATGCTGATATAGTTTTTGGAGAACGGCGCTTTGTCGTTATAGAACTCGTCGTACCAGTCCGTATTCGCTCCGCGGATGAAGTTGCCGCTGGCGTCCACACCCAGCTCGGGCAGCGAAGGATCGGCCTTGCGCTGTTCCAGGTATTCGATGATGGCGTTCATGCCCGGCGCATCCGAGCCGTTATAACCGCGGTAAGCTTCGTTCTGGATCTTCGCGGCTTCCAGCGGAGCGTTGATCACGCTGGGGATGCCGATGGGTTTCCCAAAGCCGAAGTTATTCGTATAACGCACCATCGGTTTGCCTTCCTTCCCTCTTTTCGTGGTGACCAGTATAACGCCGAAAGCCGCGCGGGCGCCGTATATGGCGGAGGAGGCCGCGTCTTTCAATACCGTTACGCTTTCCACGTCTTCGGGGTTGATGAGATTGATGTTGCCCGGCGTACCGTCTACCAGTATCAGCGGCGCGCCGCCGTTGATGGAAGTGAATCCGCGGATGTTGAACGAGCCGCCGCGGTTGAGCTGGCCGTCGCCAAACGTGATGTTCAAGTTAGGGATGGCACCCTGCAGGCCCTGCGCGATGTTGACGATAGGGCGGTTTTTGAACACTTCCTCCCCTACCTGCGCAACCGAGCCGGTCACTTTGGTTTTGGATTGCGTGCCGTAGCCCACAACTACTACGTCTTGCAGCGTTTGCGCGTCGGGTTTTAATTGTATGTTGATAGTGGTGCGCCCGCCGATGGCTACTTCCTGGGTG
>JBQCFV010000838.1:0-9322 GCA_051958695.1 Chitinophaga sp.
CAACGGCTGGGTAATGGGCGGTCTTGTAAGGATGATGAACAATATCAAATCCGGCGATCCCGCACGGGCCGCCTTTGAAAAACAGTTCAAGGAAATGGCCGCCAAAGTGGCCTCGCTGCAGAACGAGGACGGCACCTGGCATGCAGCCTTGCTCGACCAGGACAGCTATCCCGCCAAAGAGACCAGCGGCACCGGCTTTTTCCTGTACGCGCTTACCTGGGGCGTGAACAACGGTCTGCTGGAAAAAGAAACCTACCGCCCCGTGATCGTTAAAGCATGGGCGGCCCTGCAATCCACCGTACATCCTGACGGCAAGCTCGGCTTCGTGCAGATGATCGCCGCGGCGCCGGGCAAAGCCACCGCGGACGATACCGAAGTATACGGCGTGGGCGCTTACCTGCTGGCGGGCACCGAGCTGCTGAAGCTCGGCGTCAAAGAAGAAGTATGGCCCGTTACCCTCGAGCTGCACAACCCGGCAGGCGCGCCTTCAGGGCTCACCGAGCTGGATTACAAAACGATGGCGGCCAGCTGGAAACCTTTGCGCAGAGGCCCTTTCAAGATCACGAACGTAGTTACCGGCAAGGAATATCCTTACCAGCTCATCTATGAAGGTTCCAAAGAACCCGTGAAAATACTGGTGGACGCGCCCATCACGGCGGGCGGCAAAGTGATCGTTACTTTTGAAGAAGGCATGCCCGCGCCGGTTGAAAAGAAAACCTACGGGCGTTATGTACCGGAAAGAAAGGACGACTTTGCCTGGGAGAACGACCGGGTGGCCTTCCGCATGTACGGCAGGGCGCTCGAAGCTTCTCCAAAGGAAATGGCCTATGGCGTGGACTTCTGGAATAAACGCACGAGCAGGCTCGTGATCGACGAATGGTACAAACGCGACAATTATCATAAGGACGCCGGCGACGGTCTCGATTATTATCATGTGGGCCTCATGCTCGGCGCCGGCGGCATTGCGCCGTACGTGAACGACAGCATCTGGCATTCCCGCAACTACACCACCCATCGCATCATCGACAGCGGCGCGCTGCGCACTACCTTCGAGCTGGGTTATGAACCCTGGAACGTGAACGGTAAACAGGTAAGCGTTACCAAAACCGTATCCATCGACGCGCATGCGCAGCTCAGCAAAATGGTGATCAGGTATTCCGCCGAGCTGCCTGTAGCCATCGGCATCAGCAAACGAAAGGAAGCCGGCGCCATCCTGCTTGAAGAAGGCGAAGGCGTGATGGGTTACTGGGAACCGCGGCACGGCGCGGACGGCACCACCGGCATCGGCTGCGTGATCGTAAGCCCCGTAAAAGAAATGAAAGTGGAGAAAGGTCACATCCTGACCGTATCCGCCACGGACAAGAACAAAACCGTAACTTACTACGCAGGCGGCGCCTGGGATAAAGCCGGTCTCATCACCAGCGCAGACCAGTGGTTCGCTTACCTGCGCGGGCAGGCCCGGTGCATTCAGAAACCCGTAGAGGTTAAAATTTCCAAGTAAAAAATAATCCGCAATGAGCGTACTCGATCAATTCAGCCTGAAAGGCAAAACCGCGCTGGTAACAGGGTGCAAAAGAGGTATCGGCAAAGCCATGGCAGTGGCCCTGGCGGAAGCGGGCGCAGACGTTATCGGCGTTTCCGCCTCCCTTGAGCTGACCGGCAGCGACGTTGAAAAAGCGGTGCTGGCCACCGGCCGCCGGTTCAAAGCCTACCAATGCGATTTTGGGAAGCGCGAAGCATTGTATACTTTTATCGCCACGGTCCGGAAGGATTTCCCGGTGATTGACATACTAGTGAACAATGCAGGCACCATCCTTCGCAAGCCGGCCGCGGAACACCCCGACGAATACTGGGACGAAGTGATCGCCATCAACCAGACGGCCCAGTTCATACTCACCCGCGAGATCGGGAAGGGCATGCTGGAGCGCGGTTATGGCAAAGTGATATTCACCGCCTCGCTGCTGACATTCCAGGGCGGCATTAACGTGCCGGGTTATGCGGCCAGCAAAGGCGCAGTAGGCCAGCTTACCAAAGCCTTCGCCAACGAATGGGCGTCCAAAGGCGTGAACGTGAACGCCATTGCGCCGGGTTATATCTCAACGGACAATACAGCCGCACTCCGTGCCGACGAAAAGCGCAGCCAGAGCATCCTGGACCGCATTCCCGCCGCACGCTGGGGCGAACCGGAAGACTTTACCGGGCCGGTCGTATTCCTGGCCTCCGACGCTTCGGGTTATGTGCACGGCACCGTCATGACGGTGGACGGCGGCTGGATGGGCAGATAATTATCAATTTAACCAATATGTCTGTACGCTCCGAGAAAACGATCGTAGATATAGCGGAAGAGCTGAACCTCTCCGTGTCTACGGTATCCCGTGCCCTGAATGACCACCCTAACATCAGCGCAAAAACAAAAGACAGGGTGAAGAAGATGGCGAGGAAGCTGGGGTACCGCCCCAACGCCATGGCCGCAGGCTTGCGCAATAACAAAAGCAAGACCATCGGCCTCATCGTTCCGCGCATCTCCATGTTCTACCCCGCCACCATCAGTACCATCATACAGAACAAGCTGATGTAATACGGGTACAACCTCATCATCTGCCAGAGCAACGACTCCCTCGAACAGGAGATCGCCCTGGCCAACACCCTGTACTCCGCGCGTGTAGACGGGCTGGCGGTTTCAGCCACGCTGTACACGACCGATTTTTCTCACTTCGACATATTCAAGCAGCAAAATATCCCGCTCGTATTTTTTGACCGCGTGCCCACCAAGGACTACAACGTGAAAGTGATCAAAGGCGACGATTTCCTCGGCGGCTTCCTCGCTACGGAGCATTTGGTGGAACAGGGCTGCAAAGACATCGTGCATATTTCCGGCCCCCTTACCTGCAACCTCTATAAGGAAAGGCTGGCGGGGTACAAGGAAGCCTTGCAGAAGTACAAGCTGCCCTTCAAAAAACCGCGCGTGTTCTTCCACGAGCTTACCCGCGAGAACGCCTGGGCCACGGCAGAGAAGATCTTCTCCCAGACACCGGCGCCCGACGGGATATTCGCCACCAACGACACCACTGCCATCACCCTGCTGGAATACTGCCGCAAAAACGGTATCAGCGTGCCGGAAGATTGCAAGATCGTGGGTTATTCCAACGATCCCCGCACGGAGATCGTAACGCCTCCCATTACTTCGGTAGACCAGTATCCCGCCACGATGGGCGAAAGGGTAGTGGCCGCGCTGATGGACCTCATACAGGCCAAACATCCGCCGGCTTACCGGCATTCGCAGGAGATCGTGCCTATACAGTTAGTAGCAAGGGAAAGCTCGGCGGGAGCTTCCAAAAAGAAAAAATGATCCACATTATGAAGAAGATTGTCTTTTTATTACTCGCCTGCACCGCCCTACAGGCCCAGGCGCAAACGAAGTTATCGGCCAGGAAGATGAAGGCGCTGGTAAACGAAAGTCTCCGGTTCTCCGCAACGCAGTACAAGCACATGATGCAGTCCCTGCCCGATTCCCTCTTCCCCCGCGCCGCTAACAAGGACGGCAGTCTGATGACGGCGAAGTACAACTGGTGGACCGCAGGTTTTTATCCCGGCAGCTGCTGGTACCTGTACGAGTTCACCAAAGATCCCGCGTTTAAGCAGGAGGCGCTCAAACGCCAGCAATACCTGCTGCCCGACCAGTACCGTACCAACACGCACGACCTCGGCTTTCTCATGTATTGCAGCTTTGGCAACGAGCTGAGGCTGGAAGGAACGCCTTCCGCCAAAGACGTGCTGATGACCAGCTCCCGCTCGCTCATCAAACGTTACAAGCCCACCATCGGCGCCATCCGCAGCTGGGACCACTCCGGATGGAAATGTCCCGTGATCATCGACAACATGATGAACCTGGAAATGCTTTGCTGGGCCACAAAAAACAGCGGCGACAGCACGTTCTACCGCATCGCGGTGGACCATGCCAACACCACCATGAAAAATCATTTCCGCGACGA
Source organism: Chitinophaga sp. (assembly GCA_051958695.1). Lineage (GTDB taxonomy): Bacteria > Bacteroidota > Bacteroidia > Chitinophagales > Chitinophagaceae > Chitinophaga. The sequence goes on from JBQCFV010000838.1 coordinate 3,993, forward strand.
TTACAGCTCTTATCACGTGATCGACTACGATATCGCCACCGGGCAGGTGCTCGCCAAAAAGACCCACCAGGGCCACTCCGACGCTTCCGCCTGGAGCCGCGGCCAGGCCTGGGGCCTCTATGGTTACACCATGATGTACCGCGAGACCAAAGACAAAAAATACCTCGACCTGGCGCGTCACATCGCCGATTATATGCTCGATCACCCGCATATGCCCAAAGATCTCATACCGTATTACGACTACGATGCGCCCGAGATCCCCAACGCCATCCGCGACGCTTCTGCCGGCGCCGTAATGGCCAGCGCATTGCTGGAGCTGAGCCGCTACACCAACAAAACCGAAAGCAAACGTTACTGGAACGCCGGCGCCGATGCGCTCGCGAGTCTTGCCAGCCCGGCCTACCGTGCGAAAGAAGGGGAGAACAACAACTTCATCCTCATGCATAGCACCGGCTCCATGCCCGGCAATTCGGAGATAGACGTGCCTTTGTCTTACGCGGATTATTATTTCATCGAAGGGCTGCTGCGTTACAAACAATGGAGCGGCAAATAAATTTAATCTGATTTTAATATCATCAAGTTCACCATAATTGACAAGGAATGCAGCCACCGTGCTGCATTCCTCGTTCGTTACGGGCCCGTCGTCCCGCTTTTTTTTGTTATTTTGCCGGCAACACATAACGAAAACGACAGGGAGTATGATTCATTTACCAAATCTTATTATGGACCTTGCCCTCATCCTGGGGGCGGCGGCAGTTACGACGATACTTTTCAAAAAACTGAAGCAGCCGTTGGTGCTGGGCTATATCGTAGCCGGCATCCTGGTAGGCCCGTATTTCGATTTGCTCCCCACCGTGCGGGAAAATCATAACATCCTCATCTGGTCGGAGATCGGGGTGATCTTTCTTTTGTTCAGCCTCGGCCTCGAATTCAGCTTCAAAAAACTCATGAAAGTAGGCGGCTCCGCTTCCATTACCGCTTTTGTGGAAGTGGCCTTTATGCTGGGCTTTGGTTTTGTGACCGGCAAGCTGCTCGGCTGGAGCACCATGGACAGTATCTTCCTCGGCGGTGTTCTCTCCGTATCCTCCACCACGATCATCATCAGGGCGTTCGAAGAATTGGGGGTGAAGGGACAGAAGTTCGCCGGGCTGGTGTTCGGCATTCTCGTGGTGGAAGACCTCATCGCCATCGTGCTGCTTGTGCTGCTTTCCACGCTGGCCGTCAGCCAGCAGTTTGCGGGCAGCGAAATGCTGATCTCCGTAGTGAAGCTCGTGTTTTTCCTGATCCTCTGGTTTATAGCCGGTATCTTTTTTATACCCACGCTGCTGAAGAAAACCAAAAAGCTGATGAGCGAGGAAACGCTGCTGGTAACGTCCATCGCGCTTTGTTTGCTGATGGTGGTACTGGCTACGCAGGTAGGATTTTCCGCGGCGCTGGGCGCGTTCATCATGGGCTCCATTCTCGCGGAAACCACGCAGGCGGAAAAGATCGAGCACCTCGTAAAATCCGTGAAAGACCTATTCGGCGCGATATTCTTTGTGTCCGTAGGCATGCTGATAGACCCGAAAATGCTGCAGCTGTACCTCGGCCCCGTGATCCTCATCACGGTGATCACGCTGGTGGGCAAAACGCTGAGCACCACGCTGGGCGCGGTTTTATCCGGCCAGCCGCTGAAATCCTCCGTGCAGGCGGGCATGAGCCTTGCGCAGATCGGCGAGTTCTCTTTTATCATCGCCACGCTCGGCCTTACGCTGAAAGTAACCAGCGATTTCCTGTATCCCATTGCAGTGGCGGTTTCCGCAGTCACCACCTTTACCACGCCTTACATGATCAAAGTGGCCGAGCCGTTTTATTACTGGCTGGACAAACGGCTGCCTGAAAAATGGAAGACCGCGCTGGCCCGCTACAGCAGCGGCGCGCAAACCATCTCGCAGGCTTCTGACTGGCAGGTGGTGCTGAAAGGTTATCTCACCAATACGGTCGTGTGCTCCGTGATCCTTCTCGCCATCGGGCTGCTGTCGTCCATTTATATCCTTCCCAAAGCCAATGAGCTGACAGGCGTGAAATCCGGCAAGATCGTGACCGCCGTGCTCACCTTCCTTGCCATGGCGCCCTTCCTTTGGGCGCTGGCAGTGCGGCAGGTGCAGGGCAAAGCCTATTCCAACCTGCGCGCACAGAACAAATACAAAGGCCCGCTCGCGCTGCTGCGCATCGTGCGCATCACGCTGTCCGTATTCCTGATCGGTTTTATGGTAGGCCGGTTCTTCTCCTTTGGCGTGGCCTTTTCCGTCACCTTGCTGATCGTGGCCGTGCTGATCGTATTTTCCCGCCGCATCCAGGTATTTTACGACCGCCTCGAAGCGCGTTTTTTCTCCAACTTCAATGCGCGTGAAGCAGCCGCCGAAGCGCAGAAGAAAAAAGAGCCCGTGCTCGCGCCCTGGGACGCGCACCTTGCTTCCTTCAATGTGCATGCAGATTGGGAAGGCGTGGGAAGAACGCTTGAAGAGCTCGGCCTGCGCGAAAAATACGGCGTGAACATCGCCCTTATCGAACGCGGCGAACGGCTGATACCTATTCCGCCCAAATCGGAACGGCTGTACCCCGGCGACCGTTTGCAGGTGATCGGTACAGACGAGCAGATCGTCGCATTCCGCAACTATATTGAATTTCACGTGCCCGCGCTGTCGCAGACCCGCTCCGAAGTGGAGCTGCGCCGTTATGAAGTGCAGCCCGGCAGCCAGGTGTTCGGCAAAACCATCCGGCAGAGCGGTATCCGCGAGCTGGCGCATAGCATGGTGGTGGGTATCGAGCGGGGGGAAGAGCGCATTCTCAACCCCGTGTCCGACATGATGCTCGAAGACGGCGACGTGGTGTGGGTCGTAGGCAATCCCCGCCGTACGGCCGCGTTGTTCAGGATCAAAGGCGAAGCGCCGAAAAAACCGGCCTGAAAATCATGTAAATCTTTCCCCTAATTGTATAACGGCCGGCAGGCCGTTCCGTACGACCTTTGTATCATCAAAAAGAAACAAAAGATGGATACAAAGGAACATACGGTCAAACAGCAATTCCCCGTTACCGGCATGAGCTGCGCCGCCTGCGCGGGCTCCGTGGAAAGCATGCTCTCCGCCCAGCCCGGTATCGTGAAAGCCGCCGTGAATTTCGCCAACAGCACCGCGCTGGTGGAATACCTGCCTTCCGCAGCCAACTTCGCCGAATGGAAAAAGGTCATTCAGTCCATCGGGTACGACCTGCTGACCGATAACGCTTCCGGCAGCCTGGAAGACCATCAGCGTGCGCATTTCAAAGCGCTGAAGCGCAGAACGCTGCTGGCCGTGATATTGAGCCTCCCGCTCGTGGCCATCGGTATGTTCTGGATGAACATGCCCTACGCCAACTACATCATGTGGGCGCTGGCAACGCCGGTAGTGCTCGTGTTAGGGCGGCAGTTCTTTATCGGCGCATGGAAACAGGCGCGCTTCGGCAAAGCCAATATGGACACGCTGGTGGCGCTCAGCACCGGCATTGCGTATATCTTCAGCGTATTCAACACGTTAAACCCCGGCTTCTGGCACCAGCGCGGCCTCCACGCGCATGTATACTTCGAGGCCGCCGCGGTCGTGATCGCCTTTATTTTATTGGGCAAGCTGCTGGAAGAAAGGGCCAAAGCCTCCACTTCCTCAGCGATCAAAAAACTGATGGGCCTGCAACCCAATACCGTCGTGCGTATCAGTGAAACCGGCGTGGAAGAGACCGTGCCGCTGGCGGAAGTGCAGGTAAACGACGTGCTGCTCGTCAAACCCGGTGAACAGGTGCCTGTAGATGGCACACTGATACAGGGCAGATCGTACGTGGACGAAAGCATGATCACCGGCGAGCCCGTGGCTGTAGCGAAAGAGACCGGGGCTGAAGTATTTGCCGGCACGCTCAACCAGAAAGGCAGCTTCCGTTTCAAAGCGAGACAGGTAGGCGGAGACACGCTGCTGGCGCAGATCATCCGCAAAGTGCAGGAAGCGCAGGGCTCCAAGGCCCCCGTGCAAATGCTCGTGGACAAAGTGGCCGGCATTTTCGTACCGGTCGTGATCGGCATCGCGCTGCTCGCTTTTGCCGCATGGATGATCTGGGGCGGGCAGGACGGCGTTACCCGCGGCCTGATGGCGCTGGTGACCGTGCTGGTGATCGCTTGTCCCTGCGCGCTCGGTTTGGCTACGCCCACCGCCATTATGGTAGGGATGGGCAAGGGCGCGGAGAACGGCATCCTGATCAAAGACGCGGAAAGCCTTGAAAAAGCCTATCGCATTCAAGCCCTCATTCTTGATAAAACCGGTACCATAACCGAAGGCAAACCCGCGGTGGCAGGTGAATCCTGGGCAGCGGAGCAGCAGCGGCTGCAATACACCGGCGTGCTGTACGCGCTCGAAAAAGAATCCGAGCACCCGCTCGCGGAAGCCGTCGTAAAACATTTCGACGGCGTTTCCACCGCCGCGCTGCAGCATTTCGAAAGCATTACGGGCCGCGGTGTAAAAGGGCAATCAGATGGTGAAACATTCTACGCAGGCAACAAACAGCTGCTGGACGAACAACGCATTTCCATACCGGCCGCATTGCAAAAACTGGCGGAAACCTGGCTGAACAATGCCTACACCGTGATCTGGTTCGCCAACGGGCAGGAAGCGCTCGCCGCAATAGCGATAGCGGACAAGGTAAAAGCCGGCTCCGCAGCCGCCGTGCAGCGCCTGCAGGATATGGGCATCGAAGTGTACATGCTCACCGGCGACAACCCGCAAACCGCCGCCGCCGTGGCGAAAGAAACAGGTATCCGCCACGTGCACGCCGGCCTGCTGCCGGACGGCAAAGCCGAGTTCATCCAGACATTGCAGCAGGAAGGCAAAACCGTTGCGATGGTAGGGGACGGCATTAACGACAGCCAGGCGCTGGCGCAGGCGGACGTCAGCATCGCCATGGGCAAAGGCACGGACATCGCGATGGACGTGGCCATGATGACGCTCATCTCCTCCGACCTGCAACAGATACCCAAAGCCATCCGGCTGTCACGCAAAACGGTACGCCTCATCCGCCAGAACCTTTTCTGGGCCTTTATTTACAACGTGATCGGCATACCGGTGGCCGCAGGGCTGCTGATACCCTTCAACGGTTTCTCGCTGGACCCGATGCTTGCAGGGGCGGCCATGGCGCTCAGCTCCGTGTCCGTCGTAAGCAACAGCCTGCGGCTGAAACTTTCAAAAATTTAACTGACATAAAAAAAGGAAATATGAAAGAGCTGAAATTCAAGACCAACATCAATTGCAGCGGCTGCATCCGTTCCGTGAGCC
>JBQCFV010000839.1:0-2346 GCA_051958695.1 Chitinophaga sp.
CAATCTCGGCCAGCTCGGCAATGTGCACGAATTGCCCGTGATAGACGCCGCCTTCCGCGACGATCATCTTAAAAATATCATTCAGTACTACAGCGTAAACCCGGAGGAGATGGAGAGGGAGCTGCATGCGTACGCGAAAAAATTGCTGGCGGAGAACAGGGTGAGCGAGGCGTGGCAGGTGTTATTGGCGGGATAAAACATGTTTTTCATAAATACTCCGGAAAGCCGGTGAAAGGATCTTTTTCGCATAAACGCCGGATAAAAAGAGGGTGTAACGATTATAGGTACAACCTCTTTTTATCAGTGAATATGTTATCCCGCTCAGCCGTTGCTGCCCCCAAACACCTTCTTCAACAGCTCCGTAGTACGCGCGCCGGGGTTCTGCCTGATGGCCAGCTCTTCCTTCGCGATCTGGTCGAACAGGGCTTTGATAGCCTTTTCGGTGACGTAACCTTTCAGATCGGGATCTACTTTTTTGAAGGCGATCGGCAGGTCGTTGTATTTCGTGACGATCGAGCTGTAATATTTTGTGGCGGACGTGCGGTTCAGCGCGCTGTCTATCACCGGCGAAAATGCGGCGGTGAGCGAAGCGGTGGTCTTTGACTGGAAATAGTCCGTAGCTGAACGTTCGCCGCCTCTCAGCAGATTGAGCGCATCGGTGATGGTCATTTGTTTGATGGCGTCCACAAAGATCGGTTTGGCGAAACCTACCGCTTCTTCGGCGGCGCGGTTGATCTGGAGGATCGCTTTGTCCACCTCTCCGCCAAGACCGATGCTGCGCAGCGTTTTCTCCGCCTTCAGCGCATCGGGCGGCAGCAGTACTTTATACAGGTCGTTGCCAAAAAAACCGTTCTCTTTGTTCAGCAGCGAAATGCCGGCGCTCACGCCTTTTTCCAGCGCTTCCTTAATACCCATGCCTGCTTCGCCTTCGGTAACGGAGCCGGTGCCTGTACCGGCATTCAGCAAACCTTTCGCTTTTTTGAGGATCTGCGCCTCGGAGGAGATCGCCAGGCACATCACGCCCGCCGCCAATAGTAATGTTCTTTTCAGCATAGCTTCTAAAATTGTATAGGTGTTTATTCGTGTATGGACAGCAAAGGTACGTTAGTCTGGAATGCGATCCTCGACGTATGGCCCCTTTTGAATATGCTGTCGAAAAGACCGTGTTTCTTCGGGATGATCAGCAGCAGGTCGGCCTGCTGTTCTTCCGCAAACCCCGTGATCGCGTCCGCGATATTGGGCCGGTCGATAAAATGATATTTCGGGTCATACTCGTGCAGCATGTTGTCCAGCTCCTGGTTTTCCGCCGGATGAATATGCTCTTTCCCTTCTTTCTGTATGTTCACCACGTGCAGCTCCGGCTTAAATTCATCGAGTATATTAAAAAGCGGTTCTTTGCGCGTGGTTTTCGCCACTTTGCGGAGATCGCATGCGAACACGATCTTGCGGATGGGCCGGAAAACCGCCCTGGTAGGCACTACGATCACGGGGTACGCGGATGATTTCACCACGTCTACCGTATTGGAGCCTACGAGTATCTCTTCCAGCTGGCTGCCGCCGGTAATGCCCATCACGATAATGTCCGCCAGCTCTTCACGGCATACCTGGTCGATATTCGCGGCCAGCAGGTGATTGTCCGCCCGCATGTCGAGCCTTACACCGGCCGGTACCAGTGTGGCCAGTTCGGTCTGCATCCTGCGGAGACCTTCAAGACTGGAATCGCGGAGGTCTTCCATATTCACCATCGGCACGGCGGTAGGAAGGTCGGGAATAGGCACGATCAGCTCGTATGCATGATAAAGGATCACCCTTATTGCGCCTGTTTGCCCTGCCAGCCCGATCGCGTAACGGGCGGCGTTGTATGCGGTTTCAGAAAAATCCGTAGGGACGATGATGGTTTTCATGACGGAGGTTTTATACAGCTAATTTACGCAATAACCGCACCAATCGCTGTAAGAAAGTCATAAATAAATTATAAAAACCTTCAATAAGGTGAGCCGCCCTGCACATGAGCAAATCCGCGCGAAAACCTCTATTTTTGCGTTCCAATCAATACGGGCGGTGCCCGCACCGCTTTAAACCAGTATTTATCACAAAAATGAGTGTAACTACCCAACAACAGCTCTCGGAGCAGGAAATGATCCGCCGGGACAAGCTGAAGGAACTGCAAAGCCTGGGCATAGACCCTTACCCGGCCGCCGAATATCCCGTGAACGCATATTCCACGGATATAAAGGCCGGCTATTCAGAAGAAACGAAAGACCAGTACCAGGACGTATGCCTGGCAGGCCGCATTATGAGCACGAGGGACATGGGCAAGGCGAACTTTGCCGTATTGCAGGATAG
>JBQCFV010000840.1:0-2384 GCA_051958695.1 Chitinophaga sp.
GGTATTCCTTTTCCTGCAAAATGGCGGCGGGATCGTCGGTGTTCGGCAGCGGGTATTCTTCATGCTCCGCCAGCGGGGCGGAAGTCATTTTCAGGGCGGTTTGTTTCAGCAGGTTAAAAATATGGTTGCGGGTAACGGTAAAAAGCCATGCGGTGAAATGTGCGACGTGCGGCAATTGGTCCCGCTTCAGCCAGACCTTCAGGAACACGTCCAGCAGCACTTCTTCGGCAAGGGCTTCGGAACCCGTCAGCTTAAAAGCGATGGCATAGATCCTGTTGCGGTATTGGTGAAAGATCTCGCTGAAGGCCTTCTCATCGCCATCGGAAACAGCTTTTAACAGACCGGGTTCAATATGCGTATTATGAGCGAACATCACATTGATTTAGGTTGTAAAAATAATATGGTCGTTAAGAAATGTATATGCCGCCGTATAAGCCCGGCCCGGCCGGAATTTTGCCTGTCGCCTGCAAAATCTTGCTGCTGGCTTGATACGCGGGAAACAGAATGTATGCAGACCGTCCTGAATTAATGATTATATAATGTACGCGGATCTGATATTGGTTGTTTTCAGGGATAAAATACAAAATTAAAATGACGGGAGGGGAAAATAAAAAGAGGCCGGCCATGAAGCAATGTACACCTCTGACCGGCCCCTGTATTTTTTGTTATTTCAACTTACAGCGTTTTGATCTTTACGTTCCTGAACCAGATCTCGGCGCCATGGTCCTGTACGCAGATGTGGCCTTTTTTGGCGGTGCCGTAGCCTTTGTAATCTTTCCATTTGCCGGTGGCTTTTTCTTTCTCCCACTCGGGCGTCCACATTTGCGTGTCCACCACTTTCTCGCCGTTCAGCCAATGCTCTACGTGGCCTTTGTTCACCACGATGCGGGTATGGTTCCACTCGCCGATGGGTTTGGCCGCCAGCTTGGACGGCGGGTTCATGGCGTAATTCGCGCCTGATTTCTGCCAGTCTTCGAGCTTCTCGGGGAAGTTCTCGTCGTCTATCAGCTGGTATTCCGGGCCGCTCTTGTACGGCGCGTCAAACTCTTCGGTAACGAGGTAGAGGATGCCGCTGTTGCCCTGGGGAGACAGCTTCCAGTCCGCTTCAAACTCGAAATTCTCGAACTGCTCTTCGGTAATGAGGTCGCCGCGCATATCGCTTTTATCGGTGGCGCTGCCGGTGCAGTGCAAAGTGCCGTCTACCACGCCCCAGGTATTGGAAGGCTTGTTCTTGAATATCCTCCAGCCGTCGAGGTTGGAGCCGTTGAACAGGAGCTTCCACCCGGCGGCCTGCTCCTCTGCCGTGAGCACATTGGCCTGCGCTTCGGTAGTGGCTTTGTTCTCGCTGCCGATGGCCACGGAATCCTTGCCGTCATTTTTCTGCGCGCCGCCGCCGCAGGATGCCAGAGCGATGGACGCTGCTGCAAACGCAGGTAATACTAATCTTTTCATCGGTGTCATACTATCTGTAGTTTACTTGTTTACGGTTTTCAGGTTTTTCGGGTCCCAGTACATGATCTTGTTCTGGAAATAGCTGTCGTTGCAAAGCAATGCAGGCGCGGCCGCGCGGTAGCCGAACAGGGCGTCTTCGCTTACTTTGCCGTTGGTGCGCATGGCGTTGAACAGGTTGTAGAAGTGATCGAAATGCGCTCCTTTATAGCCTTTTTCGGCCACGTATTGCAGCTCGTCGGGGGCCAGCATTTCTTTTCTTTCGTACACGTACTGTTTGCCGTTCTCCTGCGCTTTTTTGGTTTGCAGCAGGGGATCGTCGGTAGCGGCGTAAGCCTTGTTGCGGTAGAGCGTTACCTTGTCCCACTCAACGGTCATGGAGCCTTCGCTGCCTACCATGCGCAGGTAATTGGTGCCGCCGGTGCCGTCCACGAAGTTCACGCGCAGGGAAAGATTGAATGCGGGGTGAACGTCGGTTTGCGGGTAGTCGAACATGCCGAGCATTACGTCGGGCACTTCACGCCCGTCCTTCCAGTAGCGCAGGCCGCCGGTGGCCATGATCTTGTCGGGCCCCATGGAACCGGTGATGAGGTGCAGGCTGGAAAAGAGATGCACAAAAAGGTCGCCGGAAACGCCGGTGCCGTAGTCGCGGTAATTTCTCCAGCGGAAAAAACGCAGCGGGTCGAAGGGACGTTTGGTATTATTGGCGAGGAACCTGTCCCAGTCCACTGTTTTTGGCGAAGCGTCTTCGGGGATGGGGTATTGCCATGCGCCGAAGGGAGACATGCGGGCCCAGAAACCTTCCGCGTAGTTGAGCTCGCCGATGGCGACGAATTTCAGAAGCTGGCGCGCCTTTTCGTTGCCCAGCGAGATTACGCCCTGGATGCCTACCTGGAACAAGAGATGGATTTTGAGCTGAGCATCCACTACTGAGG
>JBQCFV010000841.1:0-4318 GCA_051958695.1 Chitinophaga sp.
GTAAAATTAAATGCGCCGATACGGATCAGTATTTCCAGCTGCTCCGGTTTTGGAGAAGTACGCTCCGTGAAATTTTCGAGACTTGCGAAACGGCCATGGGCCGATCTTTCGGAGATTACTTTGCCGATCCACAACTGCTCCAGCTTCTCCACATGAATAAATCCCGTGAACACATCGTTCCCATGAATGGATGTATAATATTCGCTGTTGTTGATGCAGGGCGGAAGAATATTTGCGCCTGTTTTTGCCAGCTCGCGGAAATACAGCTCGCGGTTATAGAACCCGCCGAAATTATTGATCACGGCTACCATAAACTCACGCGGGAAATACGTTTTGAGATAAAGACTTTGATAACTCTCCACGGCAAAACTCGCCGAATGCGCTTTCGAGAACGAGAAGTTGGCAAAGCTGGCGATCTGCCGCCACACTTCTTCGCTTACAGCCCGCGGCCTGCCGAGCTTTTCGCTGTTCTCAAAAAACAGCCGCTGTATCTTCTCAAAATCCTGCTGGCCGCGGTACTTCCCTGCCATGGCCCTCCTCAGCGTATCGGCGTCCGCCAGGTCGAGGTTAGCGTAATGATGGGCCACCTTGATCACGTCTTCCTGGTACACCATCACGCCGTAGGTTTCGCCAAGCAGCTTTTTCATCACGGGGTGGAGGTATTCTACTTTTTCGGGCGCATGAAAATTGAGCACATACTGCCGCATCATGCCGGCTTGCGCCACGCCCGGCCTGATGATGGAGCTGGCCGCTACCAGCGTTATATAATCGTCGCAGCGCAGTTTTTTGAGCAGCTGCCGCATGGCGGGCGATTCTATATAAAAACAACCGATCGTGTTCACGGTGCGCAATGCTTCGCGCACGTTTTCGTCTTTCATAAAATCGGTCGCATGATGGATATCAACGTCGATCCCCTGGTTGCTCTTGATCAGGTCGATGCAATCGCGTATATGCCCGAGGCCCCGCTGGCTGAGGATGTCGAACTTGTGCAGGCCGATGGCCCCCGCCATATGCATGTCCAGCTGCGCGGTGTGAAAACCTTTAGGCGGCAGGTGCGTGGCGCAGTACTGGTGGATGGGCGCTTCGCTGATGAGGATACCGCCGGCGTGAATGCTGAGGTGGTTGGGAAAACGGTCCAGCATGCGCCCGTAGCGGATGATGCGCTGGTGCACGCTGTCGTCGCCGAGCTTCACTTCGTAGGGGTTCTCCAGTATTTTATCCATTTCCTGCTTGGGCAGGCCGTACACCTTTCCCAGTTCGCGCACGATGGCGTTCGCCTGGAAAGTGGCCACGGTGCCCAGCAGGGCGGTATGTTCCGTCGTGTATTTTGAAAAGATATACTTCGTCACCTCGTCACGGTCTTTCCACGAAAAATCGATATCGAAATCCGGTGGCGACTTGCGGTGCGGGTTGAGAAAACGTTCAAAATACAGGTCGAGCGCGATGGGGTCTACGTTCGTGATCAGCAGGCAATAAGCGATCACGGAATTGGCGCCGATTCCCCGGCCTACGTGAAAAAATCCGCCGTGCCGCGCATAACTGACGATATCCCAGGTGATAAGGAAATACGCGTTGAAATCGTGCAGGTCGATGATGGCCAGCTCCTTTTCTATCCTGGCTTTTGCTTCTTCGTTGTCCGGGCCGTAACGGTACGCCATACCTTCGAGCGCCAGGTCGCGCAGCAACTGCTTATCGCCCTCGCGGCTATGCGTAAAACGCCGTTTGTTCAAATGCTGCCCCGGCGAAAAAACGATCTCGCACTGTTCCATCACCTGCAGGGTGTTGCGCACGATATGCGGCAGCTCTTTGAACATGTCCAGCAGCTGGCAGGGACTGATAAAACATTCGTCCGTGCCGGCCACCTGCTCCGGCGGCAGCTGGCTGATCAGCAGGTTGTTGTCTACCGCGCGCAGCACGCGGTGCAGCCGCTGCGACGCTTCGTTCTGAAAGCTGAGCGGTTGGAGGATCACCAGCTTGTCCGCATATTTTTTTGTGTCTACCCTGAACAGCCTGTTCATTTCCTTCGGCCGGATGCCCGCCAGCTCATGCGGTGCGAGGGCATCAAGTGGACGGGCGCCCCAGGCATAGATCACGAAGGTATGCGGGAGTTGGGGCGCCACGTCCGGGAAGGGGGTTTCTGTCTGTAAATGTTGCGAGAGGAACCGGTTGATGGACAACCAGCCTTCCATGTCCTTTGCCAGCAGCACGTACCGGAACTCCGCCCCGTTGCGGCATTCCAGCCCCAATATGGGTTTGATGCCCTGCTGCATGCATTCCTGTACGAACGGCCAGGCGTCTGTAGTGGCGTTGATATTGGTGAGCGCGAGCGAGGTGATGCCGAAATCCTTCGCCAGCTCCACCAGCTCGTCCGTACGGATGGTGCCGTACCGCAGGCTGAACCAGGTTTTGCAGTTCAGGTACATGGGTCAATATTTTGGATAACGTTTTCTGATGATCATCGTTTCTTTCTGGTATGGCTGCACCTGCTCTTCGAACCTGCCGCCGTTGCTGCTGCCGCGCATCAGGTATTGCCAGCCGTACTGGCTCTTGATGCTGTCGATGGCCTGGTACAGTGAGATCATGTCCGCCGTATCATCGAACAGGCTGATCTGGTAATTGCCGGATACAAGATGGCTGAAACGAACGCCGATCAAGCGTATTAGCAGGCGCCGGTCGTACAGGCGGTGAAACAGCTCCTTCACTTTTTCCAGCAATACATGATCGCTGGACGTATAAGGAATGCTGAGCTGTTTGGTGACCGTTTCAAAATCCGAATACCGGATCTTTACCGTTACGCAACCCGTCAGCCTGTTTTGCGAACGCAGCTCAAAACCGATCTTTTCCGTCATGCGCACCCGTTCACTATGGATAAACCCGAGGTCGATGGTGTCCGTCGGGAAAGTGTTTTCCGTGGAAATGGATTTCTGCTCATGATACGGCACCACCGGTGATTCGTCGATGCCGTTGGCTTTATTCCATAAGGCGATGCCGTTTTTCCCCATCCAGGCCTCCAGCAATCCCACCGGTATCTCGCTGAGCGTGCGCACGGTCTCCACGCCCCGCCGCCGCAGCTGCGCCGCCGTTTCTTTCCCCACCATCGGGATCTTTTCAACGGGCATAGGCGCCAGAAAACCTTTTTCCTGCCCGAAGGGAATGGACAGCTGCCCGTTCGGCTGTGCTTCCTTGGTAGCCACTTTGGACACCATTTTGTTCGACGCCAGCCCCAGCGAAATAGGCAGCTCCGTTTTTTTCATGATCTGCTGCCGCAATTCGCTCGTCCATTTCAGCGACCCGAAATATCTGTCCATGCCTGTCAGGTCAAGGTAAAATTCATCGATCGACGATTTTTCGTATAAAGGCGCCGAACCTGCGATAATGTCCGTCACTTCCCGCGAAAAATGGCTGTATTCCTCAAAATCCCCGCCGCGCACGATGGCATGCGGACAAAGACGCAACGCCATTTTCATCGGCATGGCCGAATGAATGCCGAACGTACGCGCTTCATAGCTGCAGGCCGCCACCACGGCCCGGTCGCTTTTTCCGCCCACCAGCAGCGGTTTGCCTTTCAGGCTGCGGTCCTTCAGGCACTCCACGGATACAAAAAAGCAGTCCAGGTCGAAATGCGCAATGGTGCGCTGTCCGTCGAGCAGCATGTGTGTGTCTTTTTATCAAATTTACTAAAAAAATTAGCAAAACTAACGCAGTTAGCAAAAAGATTTTAAACTTATTTGGCATGATGGCTGTAGTTATATATGGAACCAATCACCCAAACTGCCATGAAACATCCGGATTATTTCAAAGAGGTACTGTTGCTGGCGTTGTTGTTCGGGCCGATGATCTACCTGGGCATTATCTGGCCTCAGCTGCCGGCTACCATTCCCACCAATTTCAACCTCAACGGCACGGCCGACGGGGTGGTGCAAAAGCGGGAATTTCTCCTGCTCATGATCTTCCTTTTTTTCACCAATGGCCTGCTCTACGCGCTTTTCCGTTATATTCCGAAAGTAGACGACGGGGAAGAGCCGCCGCAAAATGTGGCGGACCACATCCGTGATTATTACCGTATCCGTTTCTGGATCCATATTTACGTTGCCGTATTCACCACTGTCGTTATTTATCTCGTAAGCGTGAGCCGGGGCATTTTTCTCGAAAAATGGGTATTTACCGGCGTGGGCATACTGATCGCCGCCGTAGGCATTTACCTGAAAGACCTGAAGCCTAATAATTACGTGGGTGTACGTACGCCTTGGACGTTGAAAAGCGACGACATCTGGGTGGAAGTGCATCACATGGCCAGCCGTTTATGGCTGTTCGGCGG
>JBQCFV010000842.1:0-2650 GCA_051958695.1 Chitinophaga sp.
GCGGCTACGAAGACCGTCTGCGCGGGCAACCAGGCAACGCTGATGGTTACGAACATACAGCCCGGCCTCACCTACCGCTGGTACGACGTAGCAACGGGCGGCAGCGCACTGGCCAGCACACCTACTTTTATTACCCCTGCGATCACCGCGGATAAAGACTTCTATGTGGAAGCCGTGAACGCGTCCAATTGCGCGAGCACCGCCCGCACCAGGGTAAGCGTGACCCTCTCCAGCGGTCCTGCGTTACCTGCAGTAGCCGCCAGCGTAACGGTATGCCGTGGCAACAGGGCCACCTCGCGCATCATCAACCCGCGTACCGATCTGCTGTACCGCTGGTACGATGCACCGATAGGCGGCACGCTGCTCTTTACCGGCAGCGTATATACCACCGCCAGCCCGCTCAATGCAAGGGATACCGTATATGTTGAAGCCGTAACTTCCGGCGGCACCTGCGCCAGCAATGGCCGCAGCCAGGTAATACTGATCGCTGCCGACGCACCGGGTACGCCCGTGCTCGTGAATGGCGGCGCCATAACGGTATGCACCGGCTCCACCGCCACCTTCACCATACAGAACCCGCTGCCCAATACTACTTACCGCTGGTACGACGCTGCCACGAACGGCAACCTCCTCCAGGATGATGCAAGTCCGAGCTTTACCACACCGGCGCTTACCGCCAACCTGGACGTATATGTGGAAGCGGTGATCGGCGGCGGTTGCGCCAGCACCGGAAGGGCCAAAGCATCCGCAACCGTTGGCAACATACCCGTTGCACCGGCGGTGAACGCAGATGCCGGCAGCGTTTGCCCGGACAGCTCCGCAACGCTCAGGGCAACGTCCACCGACGCGGGCGTTACGTTCACCTGGTTTACTTCGGCTACCGGCGGCAACCCGGTATTCACCGGCCCCGTGTTCACCACGCCCGGCATCACCGCGGCCACCACTTATTATGCAGCGGCGAACTTCAGCGGCGGCTGCACCAGCGCAACGCGTACGCCCGTTACCGTGAACATATACCCGGTGCTTGCCGCACCGACGGTATCGCTCGCCAACAGAACGGCCAACTCCGTCACCTTTACCTGGAACGCCATTGCAGGTGCGCTGGGCTACAGGGTATCCACCGACGGCGGCGTAACGTTCACGCAACCGAGCTCCGGTCTTACCGGCACCACGCATACCGTTACAAACCTGCAGCCCAACCAGGTCGTTTCCCTCCAGGGAATGGCCGTAGGCGCCAGCGAATGCGCGAACAGCGCATGGTTCCAGGGCGGCGGCAGCACGGACAATCCTGCGGGCAACCTGATATTCGTGCCGAATGCCTTTACGCCGAACAACGACGGTGTGAACGACATCCTGTACGTATACGGCACCACCATCGCAACGCTGGAAATGCGGATCTACAACCAGTGGGGCCAGCAGGTATTTGAAACGAAAGACAAAGGCCGCGGATGGGACGGCACCATGAGCGGCAGGAAACAGCCGGTAGGCGTTTACACCTACGCGCTGAGAGCTACGCTGCAGGATGGCACTACCTTACAGAAACGAGGCACTATCACCATCGTTCGATAACCAGGGCAAGCAAACACAAAAAACCGCCGGAGTGAAGTATCACCGCTTCATTCCGGCTAACTCAAACACAAAAAATATGTTCCTATGAAGAATAAAATATTAATTACTGCGATGATCCTTTGTGCGATGCTCGCCAATAAGGCAAGCGCGCAGGTTGACCCGCACTTCTCCCAGTATTATGCTTATCCTTTATGGCTGAACCCTGCGCTGGCAGGCATCATAGACGGCGACTACCGGCTGACGGGCAACTACCGCAACCAATGGGCGAATTTCGGCAACCCCTATTCCACCGCCGGTATTTCGTTCGACGCGCCCACCAAGAAAAATCTCGGTCTCGGTGTTACGGCGCTGAATATGTCCGCCGGTGACGCAGGCTACAATTATTTCAACGCCATGGCCACCGTTTCGTACAACGGTGTAAAAATGGGCCGCAACGGAACCACGCAGCTCGTAGCAGGCATCCAGGCGGGTGTGATCAACCGCCGGGTAGACCAGAGCAAATTCCAGCTGGGCAGCCAGTATAACCCCGTGATGGGCTTCGACCCGAGCATTCCTTCAGGCGAAACGCTGAGGGCGACTTCATCCACTGTTTTTGACGCCAATGCCGGCCTTCTCCTGTTTGACGGAAACCCCAATCACCGCTTCAATCCATTCATCGGCGTAGCGGGCGCCCACCTTACGCAACCCGAAGATCCTTTCGTAGCGGAAGACAAGGAAAGCAGCACGCTGCCCATCCGCTATACGGTGCACGGCGGTTCGCGCATACGCCTTTCCGATATGGTAGGCATCACGCCGCACGGCCTTTACCTGCGCCAGGGCAACGCCGAAGAGATCGTGGCGGGCGTATACTCGCAGATCAGGGTGAACCTGGAATTTGACCTGCTGCTGGGCGCCAATTACCGCATCAACGACGCGGTATCGCCGTTTGCAGGTTTTCATTACAAAAACTTCACCCTCGGCCTGAGCTACGACGCCAATACGTCCAACCTGCGCAGGCTCACCAAAGGCAGCAACGCCTTCGAGGTATCGCTGTCTTTTATCGGCCGCAAACGCAGGATCATGCAGCCGGAATATTTTATTT
>JBQCFV010000843.1:0-3614 GCA_051958695.1 Chitinophaga sp.
CCGCCGCTGGCCGCGCTCGCTACGGAGCTGCGCGATACCGTGCATCGCACCGTGGAAAAGCTGTTGCGGTACACGGAGAATGAAGTAGGCGCCCGCCCCGCCACCGATAAATGGAGCCGCAAGGAAGTGCTCGGCCACCTGACGGATTCCGCGATGAACAATTACCCGCGCTTTATCCGCGGCCAGCAGCCGGCACGACTCGACACCACCGGCTACGACCAGGATTTCTGGGTAGACGTGCGCCGTTACCAGGACGAAGACTGGCAGGAGCTGGTGCAGATCTGGAAAATGCTGAACCTGCATATCGCGCGGCTGCTGCCGCTGATCCCGGAGGAAGCGTTGGGGAACATCGTGGCGGTAGGCCCTAACGAGCCGGTAACGCTGCGGTTTATCGCGGAAGATTATCTTCGTCACCTGGAACATCACCTGGGGCAGATATTCGCAGTGTATTCAGACCGGTAGTGCTGCAATCAGCAGGAATATTTGTAGAAAATTTGCGGCAATTGGCGTCCATTTGCAGGTTTGAAGATAAGCAATGCCGAAAAGACCTTCGTCATAGTCAATGCCCAACGTTATCATACAAGTAAACAATCATCCACTCATGCAGATCATCAAAGCCACAACAGCCCACCTGCCGCAGCTGGCAGTACTTTTCGATCAATACCGCCAGCATTACGGGCAACCGTCCGACCTTGCCGGGGCGGAACGTTTTCTGTCCGAACGGATGGCGCGCGGGGAAAGCGTGATCTATGTGGCGGAAGAAGATGGGAAGCTGATCGGTTTTACGCAATTGTACCCGGCATTTTCGTCCATCGGTATGAAAAAAGCCTGGATACTGAACGACCTGTACGTATCCGAAGAACACCGGCGCAAAGGCGCGGCCCGCGGCCTGCTGGACGCTTCCCGGGAATTAGGCAAAGCTACGGACGCGCGTTACCTGATGCTGCAAACGCATATCACCAACAGCAAGGCGCGTGCATTGTACGAGTCTTACGGGTGGAAGCTGGATGAGGAATTTTATTACTACTATTTGTCTGTTTAGGATACCGCCCTTTTATACTTTCTTTGCTGCATGGAAACGCAACAGAACCCATGGCAGATACTGGGATCGAAAATTCCCTACGACAACCCCTGGATCAGCCTGACGGAACACCAGGTGATCAACCCCGCCGGCGGCCGCGGCATCTACGGCATCGTGCATTTCAAGAACCTCGCCATCGGTGTGGTGGCGCTCGATGAAGCGCAAAATATTTACCTCGTAGGCCAGTACCGCCTCGCCATCGACGCTTTCAGCTGGGAAATTCCCGAAGGCGGCGGCCCGCTCGGAGCAGATCCCCTCGAATCCGCCAAACGCGAGCTGCTGGAAGAGACCGGTCTTACCGCCGGTAAATGGCGCCCCATTATACACATGCACCTCAGCAATTCCGTGAGCGACGAAGCCGGCATCGTATACCTGGCGCAGGATCTCCACCAGGGCCAGGCGGAGCCGGAAGAGACCGAACAGCTGTTCATAAAAAAAATTCCCTTCCTGGAAGTCTATCAAATGACAAAGGAACACCGCATCACCGATTCCCTTTCCCTGGCCGCTATCCAAAAGATCAGGCTGATGATGCTGGAAGGGGAGCTTTGATGCGTTATCTTTGCCGCGATGAACAACAGATTTAAACCGTCGCCGCCCAAACCGAAGCAGTCCAGCCTGATCATAGGCCGGCAGCCGATACTGGAAGCCATGAAGGCCGGGAAGGCCATCGAACGCATTTTCCTCCTCAAAAGCGCCACCGGCGACATCATCCCGCAGCTGCGCCAGCTGGCCACGGAGCAGCGCATCCCCGTGAACCTTGTGCCCATGGAGAAGCTCAACAGCCTCACCCCGGCCAATCACCAGGGCGTAGTGGCCATCACGGCCAAGGTCGCCTACCTCGACCTCCAGGACGTGATCTCCCACGTAGTGGAAAAAGGCGAAACCCCGCTGTTCCTCATCCTCGACGGCATTACCGACGTGCGCAACATCGGCGCCATCGCCCGCAGCGCCGTTTGCTGCGGCGCGCAGGCCATCATCATCCCCGATAAAGGCATCGCGGCGCTCAATGAAGAAGCCATCAAATCCTCCGCCGGCGCCCTCGAAAAGATCGCTATCTGCCGGGTGAACAGCCTGCTGAAAGCCATCGACACCCTGCATCTCAACGGCATCAAAATAATGGCGAGCGAAATGGAAGCTCCCCGCCAGCTCTTCGACCTGCCCTGGCTGGAGCCGGTGGCGGTGATCATGGGTTCGGAGGACAAAGGCGTATATCCCGCCCTGCTGAAAGCGGCGGACGAGCAGTTCCACATCCCTATGCAGAACAGCTTCGAATCGTTCAACGTGAGCGTGGCCGCGGGCATCATCCTGTACGAGGCCATGAAGCAGCGTATGAAGGCCGGGGCCTGATTTTTCCTTATTTTAGCTGATGCTCAGATTCATTGAATGCCCCCGCGATGCCATGCAGGGCTGGCCACGCCAGATCCCCACGGACGAAAAAATCAGTTATCTCAACGCCCTGCTGGACGTGGGTTTTGATACGCTCGATTTCGGCAGCTTCGTGTCTCCCAAAGCAGTGCCGCAAATGGCCGATACCGCCGAAGTGCTGAAGGAGCTGAAACCTTCCTCCACCAAACTGCTCGCCATCGTCGCGAACGTGCGCGGGGCGGAGGAAGCCGTGGGTTACGACGCGATCGGGTATCTCGGGTTCCCTTTTTCCATTTCAGAAACGTTCCAGCTGCGCAATACGAACAAAACCATCGCGGAAGCTTTGGAGCAGGTGCAGGTGATACAGGAATTGTGCATCAAGCATAACAAACAGCTGGTGATCTATATTTCCATGGGCTTTGGCAATCCTTACGGCGACCCGTACAGCACGGATACCGTGCTGCATTGGGCCAACAGCTTCGCGGAGCTGAACGTGCCGGTCATTTCGCTGGCCGATACGGTGGGCGTGGCGGAGCCCAAAGGTATCGCCACACTGTTTTCCCACCTCATTCCTGCATTTCCCGGCGTCGAATTTGGCGCGCATTTCCACTCCACCCCGCAATTGTGGGAAGAAAAGATCGCCGCGGCGTATGACAACGGCTGCCGGCGGTTCGACAGCGCCATCCGCGGCATCGGCGGCTGTCCCTTCGCGCAGGACGATCTCGTGGGCAACATCGCTACCGAAAATCTCGTGCAGTTCTGCCGGGAGCGCAACCTGCCCGTACCGCTGAACATGGAACGTTTTGCCGCGGCGGGAGCTTTGGCCGATAAAGTTTTCGCGCATTAGAATCCCTGCCGGATTTAATACTTTTGTGGCATGAATTTCCGCCTCACTTTCCCGGTGGCTCCGCTGGAGCCTTCGCTGCAATATGCAGACAAGATCCTGCTTTCCGGCTCCTGCTTCGCCGAAGAAATAGGCGCGCGCCTGCTGCGGCATAAATTCAACGCGCAGGTCAATCCCAACGGCATCCTGTTCAACCCCCTCAGCATCGCCCAAAGCATGCAGGCGTACCTGGACGGTCGGCGTTATACGGATACCGACCTGTTCCTGCATGAAGATATCTGGCACAGCTGGGACCATCATTCCCGCTACTCCGGCACCCAACAG
>JBQCFV010000844.1:0-2961 GCA_051958695.1 Chitinophaga sp.
GGCAAGCCGCTGTTTCCGGTAAGCGAACAGCCGGCGCCACCATCGGATGGGGCCGGCGAGCAGACATCGCCGACGCAGCCGGTGCCGGCACTGCCTGCGCCTTACGCCCGCCAGCGCCTGAGCGAAGGGCTGCTCACCAATCGCACGCCCGAGATGCATCGCTGGGCGCTGGAGCAATTTTCCGGGTTCAATCATGGCGGGCCTTTCACGCCACTAAGGGTCGGTCAGCAGACCATCGCCTTTCCCGGCTTTGACGGCGGCGCGGAATGGGGCGGCCCAGCCGCAGACCCGGAAACCGGCATATTATACGTGAACGCCAGCGAAATGCCCTGGGTGCTGCAGGTAATAGACGCCACCGCCAAAGTGTCCCGGAAGGAAACCCGCCTGCAGGCAGGCAAACGCATCTACCGCGCGAATTGTATGAGCTGCCACGGCCCGGAACTCGAAGGCGGCGGCGCGTATCCTTCCCTGCTCAATGCGCATCAGCGTTTCAACCGGGAACAGTTCCTGCAATTGCTCAGCACCGGCAGAAGAATGATGCCCGCTTTCAACAGTCTGCAGTCCGAAGAAAAAGATGCGCTGGCCGCATTCATACTCGGTCTTAAACAACAGCAACCCCTCGCCTACAACGGCCCGCAGCAGCTGCCGGACAGCTTCCGCAGCCTGCCTTACACCCTGACCGGCTACAACAAATTCCTGAGCAGGGAAGGGCTGCCAGCCAACAGCCCGCCCTGGGGCACGCTGACCGCCATCGATCTGAACACGGGTAAAGCCGTGTGGAAAGATACGCTGGGCGATGATCCTGCGTTTAAAGGCCGCGGCATCAAAACAGGCACCGAAAATTACGGCGCGCCGGTAGTGACGGCCGGCGGCCTCGTGTTCATCGCCGCCACGAAAGACGCGAAGATCCGCGCGTTCAACAAACGCGACGGCCGGTTACTTTGGGAAGCCGCTTTGCCCGCATCCGGGTTTGCTACGCCGGCAGTGTACCGCGCGAACGGGAAACAGTATGTCGTGATCGCCTGCGGCGGCGGGAAGCTCAATATGCCGTCGGGGGATAGTTATGTGGCGTTTGCGTTGCCGTGAGGGAGGCGGCGCATATTTCCGCCTGACAGGCTTGTGGCGGGTGTGTGTTGCGCCGGAGCAAAGCTAACAGGACGTTCCCGCCCCCAAACTGTCCGCTTTTGAGAAAAACTGTCCGCTTTTAAAAAACGCCGTCAGCATAAAACCAATCAGCCCTGTTGCGGTTTCCGCCGCTTTTTGCCGTGAGACAGGGGCACAACTCTTTAAAATATCGCCAAAACCTCCCGCCATACCGCTTTTTAGCTGCAAACTCCCCCGTGTCCGATCTGTACAAAACCGGACACTTTTTTCGTTTCCACTTACCGCTCATCCATCGATAACTATTCATTTCCCATGCTTTCATGCCGTTCATACCTTTGATTCATCAAACACACAAACACTAAAAAATTACTGATATGAAAACGATCACTCTCCTTCTCGCCATCACCATGATCTCCGTTTGCGCCATCGCCAACAACAAAAAGTATAATGTTGCCAGCGCACTCTCCGAACAAAAAGTGACCAGCCACTACGACAGGCAGGGCAACCTGCTGGCGACGTCCCGCTACATTTCCGACGCCGACCTGCCGCTGTCCGCTATCACGAAACTCATGAAACACTGCCCGG
Organism: Chitinophaga sp.; assembly: GCA_051958695.1. Taxonomy (GTDB): domain Bacteria; phylum Bacteroidota; class Bacteroidia; order Chitinophagales; family Chitinophagaceae; genus Chitinophaga. The sequence continues at coordinate 1,690 of JBQCFV010000844.1, forward strand.
ACGAGCAGATCAAACTGGTGCGTGAATTTGAAGCGCTCGGCCAGAAAACGTACATCGTTACGCTTGAGAACGCCACCGGTTACAAAGTGGTAAAAGTGACCACCTCCGATCTCGAGATCCTCGAGGATCTGCAAAAAAGTTAGACCTACTATAAGCATAACAAAAAAGAAAACGGTGTACCAATCCTGGTACACCGTTCTTGTTTCGTTTATACGATACCGTTATTATCGCTTTAAAAAAATATCAGCCCAGCCGGACACGAACTTCTTGTATATTTGTTCACGTTAGAACTTACCTGCAATGCAGTCATTAACCCAACCCAAAAGAATAAAAAAATGAAAACGCTTGCGCTGCTTGCATTCTTGTATCTGACGCCTACGCCCTTTCCCTTCAGTGACGCTATAGACAATGACTTTGGCGAAGGAACCGTTTACATTAACGCTTATGCCTATCCTCCCGGTATGCTGTTGCATCCCATTGATAGCGCAGCTGACGCAAGACTGGTGTTTTATCGCATGGTCTATGCCATAAAAAAAGATAATGTCTTTTCAGCCCTTCAGCCTGATTCGCTCGTCCGTAATACCAAAATAACTTCCAGCGGTCAAGGGCAGACCATTCAAGCAAAAGGCCGGCCGGTAATTACCCGTCCTTCCTACTACATCGACTGGAGCAATCACACGGTATACGAAATTTCGAAAATGGTTTCGGGAAAGCGGATCGTAAAAGCTGTTGATCTGAGGGAATATACCTATGAAATATTCTACAGGGCGATGCTGGATAATGTAAAGGCTGTCATTATTTCCACATCGCCTGAAAAAACTTACGTTATAGCGGGAAAATCCTGTCATAGCGGGAGAGTCAAAATGAAAACCGGCGAAGAATGTACTTTTTATTATACCACGGAACGACCAGCTGTACGCTCGCCCCTGAATGCTTGGTTCCCCGACGATTTTGATGATACGGTGATGGCTATTGTTTTTAATGCAGATTGGTCCAACGGGGGAAAGGGAAAGATGGTGTTCCGCGTGGAAAAGATCAGCGACAGCCCTGTACCTGACAGCACTGTAAACCTTCCCTCAAACGTTGAAATTATCCGCAGTTAACTCTTTTATTAATAATCCCTTAATTTTTACAAGAATGAAAACAAGACCTATTGCCCTTGCCTTATTGCTTTCGGAAGATTCTCCATTTCCACTTTCATACACGACCGTAACATTTAAAGGCTGATAATATATATGAAGAAGAAAACGGTGTACCAGGATGGGCACACCG
>JBQCFV010000845.1:0-4700 GCA_051958695.1 Chitinophaga sp.
AACAGCACGGCCGGCGGCCCCGCGGGCTCCAGCCGCGTGATCATCCGCGGCAACACGCAGATATCCGGCAACAACCAGCCGCTTTACGTGGTAGACGGTGTGCCTATCGACAACTCCAACTACGGCCAGGTGAGCGGCGACAAATATTCCAGCGGCTTCGATTTTGGCGACGCCATTTCCGCTATCAATCCTGACGATATCGAGACCATCAGCGTGCTGAAAGGCCCTTCCGCTTCCGCCTTGTACGGCAGCCGCGCCGGCCACGGCGTGATACTCATCACCACCAAAAAAGGCACGTTGAAAAAAGCGCTGGGCATTGAGTTCAACAGCACCGCCACCATGGAAAAACAGCTCACGCGCTTTGACGATTATCAATACCAGTACGGCCAGGGCACGGGCGGCACCATTCCGCGCGACAGGGACCAGGCGCGCACCACGCTGCTCAGTAACTTCGGCGCACGGCTCGATCCCACGCTGATGGTCACCGGCTTCGACGGCAAACAGCGCCCCTACGGCCTCGTACGCAACAACATCGAGAACTTCTTCCGTACCGGTTCCACTTTCACCAATACCATTTCGCTCACCAGCGCCACGGACAACACCGCGTTCCGCCTTTCGCTATCGGATCTGAAGAACAACGACATCGTGCCTACCAGCGACATGCGCCGCAACACCGCCAACTTCTCCAGCAACTCGAAATTCGGCAAACGCCTCAGCCTTGACGCGAAAGTGATGTACATGCGTGAGGAAGTGAATAACCGCCCCGCCCTCGCCGATGATGCGGGCAATATCGGCAACGCTTTCGTAGGGCTCGCCAATAACGTGGACCAAAGCGTTTTCGCCACCGGTTACAAGAACGACAACGGCGATTATGTGGACTGGGGCGGCGGCGAATACCGCCTGAACCCTTACTGGGTGATCAACGAAATGAGCAACAAAACCAAGAAGGACAGGATCATGGGCAACATCGTGGCGAATTACCAGTTTGCCAGCTGGATCGGTTTGCAGGGCCGCTTTTCCACGGACATCACTTATTTCAAATACCGGAAATACAGCCCGCCCAGCACGCCCGGCTCCATCACCGGCCGCTACGAAGGCATCGACCAGAAATTCCACACCACGGAAGCCGACCTGCTGCTTACCCTGCAAAAACAGTTCACACCTAACTGGTACGGCGCGGCGCGCCTCGGCAGCAGTCTTTCGCAATATTCCCGCCCCGGGGTAAACCTCATGGGCACGGACATGGCGCTGGAAGAAATTTCCATCAACAGCTTCAACGACCGCGTGGCCACCGAAACCGAATCGCGCAAAAGGATCAATTCCTTCTACGGCCTGTTCAGCGGCGCGTATAAGAACTGGGCTTACCTCGACGTGACGGTGCGCCGCGACGCATCGTCCACCCTGCCCGTAAGCGACAACGCCTATCTCTATTCCTCCTTTTCCGGCAGCTTCATTTTCACCGATGCGTTCAGGATGAAGAACAAAGTGCTTACTTACGGCAAGCTGCGCGCCTCCGTTGCAGAAGTGGGCAGCGACACCGATCCGCACATGCTCAACCTCAACTATGCGCTGCTGCAGCAAAAGATCAACGGCGAGCCAGCGGGCGGCATCAGCACCACCGTGCTGCCGCCGGATTCGCTGAAGCCCACGCGCACCCGTTCCTACGAAGTGGGCACCGAGCTGAAGTTCTTCAGCAACAAGATCTCGCTGGACGTAACGGCCTATACGCAGGACTCGCGCGACCAGATCAACTACGTGCCCATCCCCACTTCATCAGGTTACCGCACAAGGCTGGTGAACGCAGGCGTGATACAGAACAAGGGCATCGAGATCGCGCTTTCCGCAACACCCGTGCGCACGGAAAATTTCCGCTGGGATATTAGCGTGAATGCCGCCCGCAACAAAAACACGGTAAAGAGCCTCGCCGAAGGCATTCCTTTCCTGACGCTCTCCGATGCGCGCTGGCTGGGCGTTTCAGTGGTGGCTCAACCCAATGCGCCCTACGGCGCCATACTCGGGTACGATTACCAGAAAGACCCTTCAGGCAACGTCATTCTCGATTCCATCACCCTTACGCCCATCCCTACCGACGAACGCAAGGTAATGGGCAAAGGCACCTGGGACTGGACCGGCGGTCTCACCACCACACTGTCTTACAAAAATTTCACGTTCAACGCCATTCTCGATATGAAACAGGGCGCCGACCTTTTTTCCATGACCAACCTGTTCGCCGTGCTGCGCGGCAGTCATGAGATCACGCTGGAAGGCCGGCAGGAATGGATACATTCCGAAGAAGAAAGACAGGCCGCCAACAAAACGGCGGTGGAATGGAAAGAAATGGGAAATGTAAGAGGATATGTACCGCAAGGCGTTGTGCGCAACGGCGTCGACAATTCCGGCAAGCCGGTGTATGTGAAGAATACCCAGGCGCTCGATCCGGGACAATACTGGTCGTTGTTCTACGCAGACGCCAAAGGCATTACCACGCCCTTCCTCTACGATGCGTCGTACATCAAAGTGCGCGAGCTGTCGCTTATGTACAGCCTGCCGCAGGCGATGCTCAAAAAAGCGGGCATCGGCGCGGTAACCGTGTCCGTTGTGAGCCGCAACCCGTTCATCCTGCATAAAAACGTACCGAACGTAGATCCCGACTCCAACTACAACAACGGGAACGGGCAGGGCCTCGAATACGGCTCGCTGCCATCGCGCAGGAGCTGGGGGCTGAACCTGAACGTGCGTCTTTAAACTGCATGCATCACAAAAAAAGAATCCGTATGAAACGTTATTATAATTTCCTGATCTGCTTCTGCCTGCTTGCGATGAGCTGCAATGATTTCGGGGATATGAACACCAATCCCACGCAGGGCACTACCATGGACCCCGCGCTGCAGCTTGTGCAGGTGCAGGCCCGTTTTTCCGGTGACCTTGAATCCAACGAGCGCGTGAGCACCTTTCTCTGCATGCCGATGGTACAGCAGCTGGGCGGCGCATGGGCCTGCCAGTACGGCGGCTTTTACGTAAAGCAGCAGCAATTCATGAGCATACTCTGGGAGCTGAATTACACGAACGACGTGCTGAACCTCGTGGACGCGGTGAACCGCGCCAAGGATGATCCGAAAAGACCGAACCTTTACAACATCCTGCGCATCATGAAGGTGTACCTGTTCGCCCGCCTCACCGACCTGTACGGCGATATTCCTTACAGCGAAGCGTCCGCCGGGTATACGCAAAAGATCGTACGCCCGAAATACGACAGGCAGGAAGACATCTACAACGACTTCTTCAAAGAGCTGACCGAAGCCTCCGCCGCGCTGGACGCTTCGCGCGACGCGGTGAGCGGCGAGCAGTTCTACAAAGGCGACATCAGCAAATGGAAAAAGTTCGCCAACAGCCTGCACCTCCGCCTCGCCATGCGCCTTGTAAAAGTGGACGCCGCCAAAGCGCAGGCCGAAGCCGAAAAAGCATTCCAGCGCGGCGTGTTCGAAAGCAACGACGACATCTGCAAAATGACGCATGCAGACATTCTCAACAATTACCAGGACGTGCGCGGCAACGGCCTTTCCGCGTCCATCACACAAGGCGAGGTAGTGCCTTACCGCTACAGCCAGGTGTTCCTCGACGCGCTCAACAATACCAACGACCCCCGCCTCAATTACATCGCTAAATATTACATCGACAAACCCTATGCTTTTATGGAGCGTACCGATATTACGCCGCAGGTGAAGGCCGTGGTAGGCATCACCGCCTGCCAGAACGGCGATTTTGTGTGGGACGACTGGAAGAACACTTTCACCATCGAAGTGCCGGGCATCGGCCCGTACGACGTGGGCAACAACACGCAAAAGATGCAGCTGGCCAACTTCCTCGTAGCCAACGATGCGCCTTTTCTGCACCTCACTTATGCCGAAACCGAACTGCTGCTGGCGGAAGCCTGCTACCGCTGGAACCTCAACCTCGGCGGCGATTTTATGACGCATTACAACCGCGGCATCGAAGCGGCCATGAAACAATTGAGCCTTTACCCCGGCGGGCCGCAGATCAGCGACGCGGAGATCAGTAAATATAAAACGGACAACGTGATCGCGCCGGGCAAAGAGCTGGCGATGATCAACCACCAGTTGTGGGTGGCGCTTTTTCTCAACGGTCCCGAAGCCTACGCCAACTGGCGGCGCAGCGGCTTCCCCGTGCTGGTGCCGGGTTACAAGCCGGGCTATTCCAGCGTGAACACCATTCCGCGCAGGTTTGAATACCCGCTTTCGGAAAAGGAACAGAACGTGGAAAATTACAACAGGGCCGTGCAGGGCATGGGCGGGAAAGACGACTGGACCGGCCGTGTATGGTGGGATAAGGAATAAGCATTTCAATCATTAACAATCAAGGTCATGCACAAGAAACTATACATATTACTGATCGGCATCGTCGCCCTCGCGTGCGGGAAGGATCGCATCGGCGATCCGGCGTTCGGCCCCGGCGATTACCCGCGCATCTTCGACATACAGAACGCGTTCATATCGCCCGTGCGCATCATCAACGAAGGACAAACGGCGGATTATAAAGGGCTCGTGTATTCTCCCGGCGGCAAAGTGAATATTTCGTGGAAGGTGAACGGGGAAGAAAGATCCAAAGACACCGTTTTTTCCTTTACGCCCACGGCCGGCGGCGAATACACGATCTCGCTGGAAGTGGAGCTGAACGGCCTG
>JBQCFV010000846.1:0-3940 GCA_051958695.1 Chitinophaga sp.
AGGCGAGTATCACGTCGCGTTTGGTGGACTGGAAGTCGGTCTTGGGCTCAGAGTATTCTTTCATTACGGCCGGCACGTCGCCGAATTGCATGCAGAGGCGGTAATAGCGCATGGCGCGGTGGAAGTAGGCGGCGCCGAGAATGGCGTTCCTTTCCTCCACGCTGCCGTAAGTGGCGTTGTCTATCCTGGATATAACGGTGTTGGCGTATTTGATGCCTTTGTAGCCTTCGCTCCAGTAATAGAAGATGCGCGCACGGTCGGCATTGTTCAGGTTCGCCAGGTCGGGCGTAATGAGCAGGTTGAGGTCCTGCGCGGGGCCGGATTTGTCCGTGGTGCCTTCTACCGTTATTTCGGAGAAAAGCATTTCGGTGAGGATGGGCGGGTTGTCGCCGTAGTACTCTATCCTGGCGTTGCGCGCGCAGGCTACCAGCGCGGCGCGCATGGCGGCGGCGTCCACGTACGTGAGGTCAGGTTCGTAAAACGAGAGCGGCTCGGGCTTCAGCCAGTCTTTCCCGCAGCTGCTGGTTACCAGCACCGCGGCGGTCAGTATCGAAAGGATGGTGATTTGTTTTGATCGGAAAAGCATAACTCGGTGTTTTGTGTAAATCAATTAAAGCGTTACGTTCAGGCCGAACGACCAGTTGCGCGAGGGCGGGTTGTTGTCGCCGTACACGTATTCCGCGTCCCAGAAGTTCCAGTGCGGCTGGTAAATGCCGGCGTTGCTTACGTTGGCGAACAGCTTGAAGCTTTCGATGCCGTAGCGGTTGATCAGCTTCGCCGGAATGGTGTACGCCAGCGCCACGGTGCTGAGGCGGATGAACGAGGCTTTGCGGTATACGTCGAAGCTCAGGCTGCCGTTGTTGGAAAACAGGCGCGCCGCGTCGTCGATCTGGTTTTCTGCCGTCCAGTAAGGCATTACGTAGGCGTTCTGACGGTCGATGAAACCGGAGTTGTTTTTCGCGATGTTGTAGTTGGCGAGCTGGCCCCAGTTGGAGTAGAACATGAAGGAGAAGTCGAAGTTCTTATAGGAGAACTCGTTCCTGAACGTCCACTGGAAACGCGGGGTGCGGTAGCCGAGGAACTGGCGGTCGTCGTCGGTGAATTTGCCGTCGCCGTCCTTGTCTTCGAGCTTGAAGTCGCCGGGTTTCACGCCGTATTTGGCGGCTTCGTCGGCCTCGGTGGTTTTCCATACGCCAAGGATGTTCATGTCCCATACGGCGTCGAGGTCATGACCGATGAACCAGCGGTTGGCGCGGTCGTCCAGCTCGCGGCGGTCGATCACTTTGCCGCTGGCGTCGGTAATATCTACCGGGCCGTACAGGCTGATGATCTTGTTACGGTTGAGCGCGAAGTTGACGTTGCTCCGCCAGCGGAAACCGTTCCGGTCGATGTTCACGCTGTTGAGGCTCAGCTCGAAGCCTTTGTTCTGCACTTCGCCGAGGTTGTCCATTACGTTATAATAGCCGGTTACGTCTGAAATGGTTTTCAGCACCAGCAGGTCTTTGGTACGTTTGTCGTACACGTCCACGGAACCGGTGAGGCGGTTCTTGAAAATTCCAAAGTCGAGGCCGAGGTTATAGGAAGTGGATTTTTCCCACTTGAGGTTGGGGTTGGGCATGCGGTTGCCGTAAAGCTGCGACACGAGCACCAGCTGGCCGCTGGGTGTGATGTACTGGTATTTGCCGGTGGCGAGGTCGCCCAGCGCCTGGTAACGGCCGATCTCGCGGTTGCCGTTCACGCCCCAGGATACGCGCAGTTTGCCGAAATCCATCCAGGGCAGGTTCACGAAACTTTCCTTGGAAAACACCCAGCCAAAGCCGATGGCCGGGAAGTTGGCCCGCGGGTTGGAGGCGCCGAAGGCGGAGTAACCATCGCGGCGGATGGAAGCGGTGAGCAGGTATTTTTGTTTGAAGCCGTAGTTGAGACGGGCCATCATGGCGTCGCCGGTAGATACGGAGTCAAAGCTGGAGATCACGGGTTTGATGCCTGAGCCGATGTTGTGCCAGGTAAGATTGTCGTTCGGGTCAAAACCTTCGTTCTCCATCTGGTTGCGCCAGTTCTGGTATTTTTCTGCGTTGTACAGAAGGGTGACGTCGAAATCATGATCGCCGTATGATTTTACCCAGCTCAGGATGTTGTCCAGCTGCCAGTTGTAGATGGTCTGCTCCCTTCTTACGGCATATCCCTTGCGGGCGGCGTAGCGGAAGTCTTTGGCGAGGTTGGCGTTGTAGTACCGCCCGAACTCGAAGTTGGGCGTGAAGTTCACCTGGTAGGAGAAGCCATAGCCAAGGTTGCCTTTGAGATACAGCGAGCCGAACAGCGTATTGAATTTCTGCAGGCGGTCCTGGTACACGTTGTCGAGGAAAGGATTGGTGTTGTTGCCGATGTCGTCGTTGGGACTGTCGCGCAGCGTCACGCCGTCGTCTTTGTATACTTCGCCCCAGGGAGAGGCGTTCACCATCTGGCCCCAGTTTACCGGCACCTGGCTTTCGTCGCGGTCGGCGAACTGCATGTTCAGGCCTACGGTGGCCCAGTCTGCGGCTTTTGCTTCGAGGTTGATGCGGGTCCTGAAGGTCGAGAATTTGTCGCCGACGATAAACCCTTCATTATTCGTATAGCCGGCGGAGATATAATAGGTCACCCTGTCGCCGCGGCCGCCTACGCTGATGGTATGGTCGTTGCGAAGACCGTCCTGGAACATCATGTTGTACCAGTTGGTCTGCTTGCCGGCTTTATAGTTGCGCACTTCCACGGGGAGTATCTTCAGGCGGTTCAGCCAGATATCCACGGGGTCGCCCTGCGAATTGTCGTACGCCTTCCATTCGTCGATGGTAATGTCGGAAGGAAGGGCGCGCGGATCGTCGAAGCGGTAAGGCTGCGCGTTGGCGTTGATGCTTTTTAACACGTCCGTTCTCCATCTTACAAAGCCCGGCCCGTCGTACAGGGGCTGGTCCATGGCGAGGGAGGAAATGCCGATGTTGGAATTGAGCGTTACCGTCGGTTTGCTTTTGGTGCCGCGTTTGGTGGTGATGAGCACTACGCCCTTGGCGGATTTGGCGCCGTATACGGCGGCCGCGCTCGCGTCTTTCAGCACGTCGATGGTCTGTATGTCGTTTGGATTAATGTCGCTGAGCGCGCCGGGATAGATCACCCCGTCCAGCACGATGAGCGGCGAATAACCGGCGCTCACGGAGGAACGGCCGCGTACTACCAGGTCGCCGCCGCCTTTGGCGCGGTTGGAAGAAGTAACGTTGAGACCGGGTATGTTGCCGCGAAGCGCGTCCTGCATGGTGGCAGGGTTCTCGTTTTCAAGCTCCGACACTTTCACCTGCGCTACGGCGCCGGTAACGTCGGATTTTTTACGGGTGCCGTAACCCACTACCACCAGCTGTTCCAGCTCGGTGGCATTGTCTTTTAACATGATATTCCAGTCGGTGGTGGAGGCTACGGGGAACTTCACGGTCTCGTAACCGATAAAGGAAATTACCAGCACGCCGTTGTCCGGAACGTTTTTTAGTTCGAAGTTGCCGTTTTCGTCGGAGGCGGTTCCGTTGGTGGTGCCTTCCACCACCATGGTCACGCCCGGAAGCGGGCGCCCCGTCTGGTCTTTGACGGAACCTTTCACCGTTTTCGCAAACAGCGGGTGAGAAAAATGGCTGGCGTCGTTCGGTCTGGCAAAAGCGGGACTACCGGCCGTTAACAGCATAAAGGTAAGCGCACAACAGCCCGAGGATAGCAATACAAGCTTGCTCCTGATACTAATTGTCATTGTGGATCAGTTTGTGGATTTAGAAAATGGAAACGATATGTGAGTGTGTGGAATCTTTAGCTTGTGAACGTGCAGTTCAATTGTTTTTTAACGTGAATGAATGTCGATTAGCGATTTTGACGGAGGATTTTAGATGCTTTAACGCTGCTACATGGAATTGATCACTGTTCT
>JBQCFV010000847.1:0-4851 GCA_051958695.1 Chitinophaga sp.
AGAGAAAAATAATACGGATTTATAGAAAACCAACCTTGATCTTTTTATCATCTTTTCGACTTGTTTTAAAAATTAGGGACACAATTTAATCAATAAACTGAACGCTTTGGGGAAAGGAAATGAACAATTAACAGTAAACAAACTTTTGAAGCCATTTGTATTTGCAAAAATCGAATCAACTTTTGGCAATCTTTTTATAGCTCACGGCGATTCCTTTTATCAATGAAGAACTGAATCCCTGGTGTTCCATTTCGTTCAAACCGGCAATAGTGCAGCCTTTGGGCGTTGTTACCTTGTCTATTTCCGCTTCCGGATGACGGTTACCTTTGATCAGCAGCTCGGCCGCGCCTTTTACCGTTTGCGCGGCAATGAGGTTGGCGGTGGCCGCGTCAAAACCGATCTCGATGCCGCCCTGTATGTTCGCGCGGATAAAACGGAGCGCGTACGCGATGCCGCAGGCGCCCAGCACGGTGGCGGCGTCCATCAGCTTTTCGTCGATGCTTACGCAGATGCCGAGCTGGTCGAACATTTCTTTTACGAAAGCGGTTTGCTCGGGCGTTACATTGCGGCCGCAGATGCAGGTGATGGATTCCTGTATGGCGATGGCGGTGTTGGGCATGGCGCGGAAGATGGGCAGGCCGGGAAGGGTGATCTTTTCAAGATCGTCCAGCAGCACGCCGGTAACCACGCTGATCAGCACCTGCTTTTTGGCATCGAAGCTGGCGCGCAGCTCGCTGAGCACTTCTTTGACGTTGTAGGGTTTGAGGGCCACCACCACTACGTCCGATTGGGCGATGGCAACGGCGTTATCTGATTCCACGTGCACGCCTTTTTCGCGAAGGGCGGCCAGGGTGGCGGTATTTCGTTTGGTGACGGTAATGGTCCCGGGTTTGCTGAACCCGCTTTTTATAAGTCCTTCCGCTATGGCGGAACCGAGGTTGCCGCCGCCGATGATCGCTATTTTCTTGTCTGACATAGTCTACTATTTTGGGAGAGTAAGGTACGGCAAAACGGGGAAGCAAGCAAGGCGGGCGGAAAAAGGCAATGGCCTCCGCATACACGAAGGCCATTGTCAGACAACATCAATATGATCATTCCCGGAGATCCGGGATTTAATCCAGGGTAACGTGGCTCCAGTTCTCGCCGCTTTTGATGCGGTAGAGCTGCATTTCGCTGATGGAGAACTGCTCGGCGATCTGCTTCATGGTTTTTCTGCCTGGTTTGTCCAGCAGCCGCTTGATGCTTTTCACCTTGCTCACGTTCAGCTTCAGCCCTTTCAGCCGGTGCCGCTGCAGCTCTTTGTAAGCCAGCTTGGCCGGGCTGTTCTGCTGGTGCTTTTCCATTTCCTCCTTGGTGGCCCAGCGGAGGTTGGATACTTTATTGTTCTTTTTATTAAAGTCGAGGTGGATCACGTATTTCTGGGCCCGGCTGGTTTTGGGGGCGAAGAGCCGCGCCACTTCGCGGTGAAGGTAGAGGCTTTGGTACGTGTCCGCAGGCTTGATGTTCAACACCGTATAACCTTCAACGGTAGAACCGTTCAGCAACTTCCCGTCTTCGATACTTTCGTGGTAACTGATCACTCTTCCCATGTTGGACACTGCGTACCTTTTGCGCAGGGCAGATTTGTTTTTAATCTGCAAGTCTTTCCAGACTTCATTTTTCAGATTTTTAACCGTGGCCATTGTGAAAGCAGTTTTTTGGTGATTCAATTCGGGGTTAATCCGCGATACCACACGCCAGTTCTCTTTCCGTCTGCAACGCTGTTCCTTCCGAGCCAGCCATTGGGGCCATTGTCCTTTCAAATATATGATCTTTGTACTGTAATGCTACGGCATCCAGTACCGCTTCTATAGCTGACGCTGTATTGCAAGTTACTAATTGTGCACGGAATTCTTTGATATGCGGCAGCCCTTTCAGGTAATTGGTATAATGCCTCCGCATTTCGAGTATGCCTACGATCTCCCCCTTCCAGCTGATGGAATGGCGGAGGTGCTGCTTGCACACTTTTACCCGTTCTTCCACCGTGGGCGGCGGCAGGTGTTCGCCGGTGGCCAGGAAGTGTTTTACTTCGTTGAATATCCAGGGGTAACCGATGGCCGCGCGGCCGATCATCACCCCGTCCACCCCGTACTTTTCCCGCGCGTTTTTGGCCTGTTCGGGTGTGCAGATGTCGCCGTTGCCAAAAATGGGGATATGGATCTTCGGGTTGTTCTTCACTTTGCCGATCAGCGTCCAGTCGGCGCTGCCTTTATACATCTGCGTGCGGGTGCGGCCGTGGATGGTGAGGGCTTTGATACCGACATCCTGCAGGCGCTGGGCCACTTCTTCGATGTTTTTGCTATCGTCGTCCCAGCCGAGGCGCGTTTTGACCGTTACGGGCAGTTTTGTGGCCTTTACGACGGCTTCCGTGAGCTTTACCATTTTGGGGATGTCTTTCAAAATGCCCGCGCCGGCGCCTTTGCAGGTCACCTTTTTTACCGGGCAGCCGAAGTTGATATCAAGCAGGTCGGGATTGGCGGCTTCCACGATCTGGGCAGCCATGGCCAGCGGCTCTTCGTCGCCCCCGAATATTTGGATGCCTACCGGTCTTTCATAATCGAAAATGTCCAGTTTCTTCCGGCTTTTGATCGCGTCGCGGATGAGCCCTTCGGAAGAAATAAATTCGGAATACATCAGGTCAGCCCCGTTGAGCTTGCATACGGCCCTGAAGGGAGGATCGCTTACATCTTCCATGGGCGCGAGCAGCAGCGGAAATTCACCCAGTTCTATATCTCCAATTTTCACCATATTAATCTTGCCGGTTTTTATTTTGTCGGTCAACTGGCAAACACGGTGTAAATTTACGCAAAATAACTTCAGCGATAGTTTATGGACTTTATACGCAGATCATCTCCCTGGGCTCAGCTGTTTTGGCTTCTGACGCTGTTTTTCACCTGTTACCTCGTAACGACCGTACTGATGGCGGTGATATTCCCGGCTATCAGCGGCGGCTATACGTTTATGCAGATCAAGGAAACAACGGCCTGGAAGGACCCATTGTTCGTTTTTGCCGCAAAAACCATCCAGTTTATGTTTACGCTGGGCGCATTCCTCATACCGGGACTGATCTTTGCGCGGCTGGCGGGGCCCCGCCCGGGCGCTTACCTGGGGCTGGAACGGCCGTCGTCCGTAATGCAGGTGGTGCTCGCCCTGCTCATCCTGCTGGCCTCCCTGCCGATGGTAGGGCTGCTGGCGGAATGGAACCAGCTCTGGCCCTTGCCTGACATGCTGGCCGAGCTGGAAAAGGACGCCAAAACGCAAACCGAAATGATCCTGAAAATGCCCGACCTCGCTTCGCTGGCGGTAAACATGGTGCTGATAGCCCTGGCGCCCGCCATCGCGGAAGAAGTGCTGTTCAGGGGCGTGATGCAGAACATCGTGCTGCGTATCGTGAAGAACGGCTGGGTGGCCGTAGTGATCACCGCGCTTTTTTTCAGCTTTATCCACTTCCAGTTCCTCGGCTTTATGCCCCGCGCGATGCTGGGTTTTTTGCTCGGGGCGATATACCTGGTGACCGGGAACCTCTGGTTGTCCATCCTCGCGCACTTCCTCAACAACGGGCTGCAGGTGCTGCTGGTGTTCCTCTACCAGGCGAAAATGTCCAACTACGACGCCATGGCGGACGAACATGTGCCGCTGTACTTCGGGTTGCTGAGCGCCGCCGTCGCCGGGTTGCTGATATGGCGGCTGCATAAGCGGGCGATGGAAAAAGGGTACGACTTCCGCGCAGCGGTACAGCGGGAAATTCAAACAACTACAACAGAAAACGAATACTGATATGGAAAAAGACTGGGTAAAAGTATTTGCCAGCAACGTGGCTTTCGAATCGGAGCTTGTAAAAGGCATGCTGATAGAAAACGAAATAGAGGCCGTGATCGTGAACCGGCAGGACTCTTCCTTTGTGACCATGCTGCCGGGCATGGAAGAAGTGTACGTGCACGCCAGCAACGAGGCGGCGGCCAAAGAGCTGATAGCGGCGAGCCGGGAAGGGAAGATCGAAAACAATCTGTAGCTTTACGGCGATCCAACTTTTTAGCATAGCATGAAGACATTCATCACGCGAACCATTACCGCACTGTTTTTCGTAGCCATCATGCTCGGGGGCATCTTGTGGAATGAACTGAGCTTTTTTCTCCTGTTTTTCCTGATCAACTTCTTTGCCCTGCGGGAGTACGTAAAGCTCGTGCGCCTGATGGACACCGACTATAACGAAGTGTCGTCCTGGCATCGCGTGGGCTTGCTCATAGCCGGCTGTGCCGTGATGATGGCGGTAACGGACAAACATTTCGGCGGCAACGGCGTAACGCTCGGCGAGATCGGGTTCGTGATGGCGTTCATCTTTATTCTCCTGCTTCCGCTGGGAGAAATACTGATGAGCAAGAATTTTTCGCTGAAAACGATCGGTTATTCCATCCTCGGCCTTATTTACGTAACGGCGCCTTTGAGCATGATGGTGGACCTGCGGCTGGCGCATGCAACGATCATCGGTACAGGCGCGCACTTCGCCGGGTACGGCAATTCGTCCGGTGTGCTCATCCCGCTGCTGCTGATCATTTTTATCTGGATCAACGATACCATGGCCTACATCGTAGGTTCCCTCATAGGCCGCACGCCTTTCTTCCCATCCATTTCCCCGAAAAAGACCATCGAAGGCACGGTAGGCGGCATGATACTGGCCATCGTGGCGGCCGGCGTGTTCGGCTATTGCTGGGGCGAAGACCGCTGGGGCCTGGCCTGGCCGCACTGGGTGTCGCTGGCGGTGATCGCCGCAGTGTTCGGCACCGCGGGCGACCTGTTGGAATCGCGGCTGAA
>JBQCFV010000848.1:0-3305 GCA_051958695.1 Chitinophaga sp.
CCGCTGCGCGTGCGGTTATCGAGGATATACGCGTCGTAATCCGTTTTGCTGAAAGCGTTGATGCGCACACGTCCGTCGGGGCTCAGCAGGTATTCCACGCGGAAATCGCCGGCAAAGTTTTGCGACGAAGCGGTGGCGCTCACCCTTCCCCAGTCGTAATCGCCGCCCACGTATACCCGGATGCGGTTATTATAAAAGGTTTTGGTGATGCCCGTGCTCACGAGGTTGCGGTCGTAGCTGCTGCTGGCGCTGTTGTTGAAGTTGTAGGCCGTATAGTTGACGTTGAAGCCGATGCCCGCGTTTTTCAGGAACGTGTTCGAAAAATTGTTCAGGATGGCGGAAGCCTGCGCGCTCAAAGCCTGGCCCACACTGTTTTTGCCGGTGATGCTCACGTTGGCGGAACCGTCCGGCGGCTGGAACTGGCCGGTGGCCAGCAGGTAGGAAATTTGATACAGCGCCTTGTTCTGGTCCTGGTTGATCTCTTTCAGCTGGCTGGCGATGCCGCTTTCGTACGCGAGCGATCCCACCTCGGGCAGCGTGATCTCGTAGGTGATGGTCGGCTGCATGAGCGAATTGCGCAGGTACAGCAAAATGTCCACGCGTTCGGAACGGCTGAGCACGTCCTGGTTGGCGAGGTTGGCGTTGCCGGTAACGGCCGCGGTGCTGAGGTTGTAAAGGCTCACTTTCGGCAGGCTGTATTTGGCGGTGATGTTCACGCGCGCTTCCACGGGATCGCCGTTCCAGGTGATGGTGCTGTTTTTGTCGATGTCGAACTTCCAGTTGGCGAGCCGCTGGAAGCTGAAGTTGTAGGTCCCGGTGTTGATGGTGTAATTGCCGTACATCGTGAAATCCCCGTCCAGGTTCACGTTGATGGTGAGCGCGCCGGTGCCGTTCGCGGAAATGATGTCGTTGGTGGCGGCGTTGATGATCACGTCTATCTGCGCATCGGGGTTGGCGGCGATGTCCATTTTCACGTTGAGCTTTACGTCGCCTTTTTTCTTTGTTTCCTCCACCACTTTCCCGTATTGTTTGAAATTGATGTATTCGTGCTTGCCGATGTCTTTACTGTCGGAGAGGGGCAGGTAAAAATGCGTGCCGCTGAGCGGACGGGCCAGCACGCGCAGCTGCAGGTTGTCCAGCGGGCCGGTGAAATACACCCTTCCCTGCGCGATCACATCGCCGTAATACAAATTGTTGTCTGCCGCGCCGGTATTGAGGAAGAGGAATTTCTGCGACTGCACGTCAAACTCGAAGTTCATCTTCGAAAAGTTCTGGTGACTGATAAACCCGTTCACCGTAGCCCGGTTGTTGAACTTGTCGATCATGGTGAAGGGGTGCATCTCGATCAGGTTGTCGTCCATATTATGCACATGCAGCAGCGGGATCTTGTAATACGTGCCGAGGTAATTCACTTTCATGCCGATGTTCTGCACTTTCACGTTGCCGCGGAACGAAGGTTTGTCCGTAGTGCCGGTAACGGTCAGCTGGCCGGTGGCGGAGCCGGTAAGCTCGCTTACGTAGTCGCCGAGATATTTGTCCAGCAGGCTGATGGAGGCGTTGTTGAGGTCGGTGGACGCGTTTACCACGCGGTTGCTGTCGCTTACGCCGATGGTGCCTTTGGCGCTGAACGCGGCCTTCGAGTTGTCCGACTGCACATCGAACTGCACCTGGCCGATGCGGCTGTCGTAGCCGCCTTTCAGCGCCATCACGCCGATGGAATCATTGTCGATGCGCAGCTGCGAGGTGGTCACGTCCGCGTCTACCAGCAGGTTGTTGAACGGGTCGTGTACGTTGATGGTGCCGTTGGCCAGCCCTTCTATGAGCGTGTTGGTAATGCCGGTGGGGATCACGTCCGCCAGGTTGATGTCTTTCAAACCGATGCGGAACGTGGATTCGTCGGGATTAAATTCGTTGGTGCTGACGGTGATGTGCTGGTCGTTGCGGGAAATGCGCAGGTTGCTCACGGTCAGGAAATGTTTGCTCCAGTATACTTCGTTGCCGGGCGTCATCGTCCACTGTTTGCCGTTGACGGTGAAGCTGCTGTTGAGAAAGTTCACCTTCACGCCGTCCCCGACGGTCACTACGCGGGCATAAAACCCGTCCAGCTCGGTAGTGTCTTCGGCTTTCAGATCGATCTTGATGAATGAATTTTCCCTGCCGGAGCTGGCCAGTATCAGAGGGTTGGTGAACAGCGTGCTGTCGTTGTACAGCACGTTGCCGATGCTGGTGCTTACGTTGATGCCGGAAAAGTCGCCGTCGGCTTTCAGGATGAGGTTGTTCACGCCCAGGTCCGTGTACGCCGCGTAAGGCACCGCCGCGTTGAGCGACACCTGGCCGCTGAGCGTGTTCAGCGTGCCGGAGATCTGCGTGCCGTTGAAGCCTTTGATGTCGTTGGTGAACGCGCGGATAAGCTTGTCCACCTCCCCGAACTCGAAGGAAAAATTAAAATCCTGCCCGGCGTTGGCCGCAGGCGGGTTGGGGAAGTAGCTCGGGTAATATTTGTTGAGGAAAAGTTTGAAGGCGTTGGGCAGCTCCATGAAGCTGTACGAGCCCTGCACGTAGCCGTTCACTTCGTTGCCCTGTATGCGCAGCGTTTTCAGGTTGTTCTCGTTTTTGGTGGCTACGGAAAGCGAGTCGAACTCCACGCGGCTTTTGTTCTTGAACAGCGAAACGTCGTACAGGCGGGCGGTACCGTCGAAGTTGTCGATGTTGCTGCCTGCGAAGTTGAGGTCTGCCTTGGCCTGCAGGGTAATGGAATCTTCGGTGAAGTGCAGCGCTTTCAGATCACTGTAGCGGACCTCGGAATAAAAATTGAATACGGGCAGGCGGCTGTTGAAGTCGATGGTGCCGGCAAAGTCCATGTCGAGGTTGGGATCGGCGGCGGTGAGCGAACCGTTGAAGAGCTTGCGGCTCATTTCGCCGGCGGCGTTGAGATGCTGGTATTCGTAACCATACAGTCCTATCTTTTCTATTTCCGCATCCACGGAGGCTTTCAGGTTCCTTAAATAAAAGCCTTCGCCTTCCACTTTGGCTTTCATGGTGGCGGTGGTTACCAGTTCGGTGTTGAAAAGCTGGCCGAGATGGAAATCGTGCAGGCTCAGGTTCCCGGAGTATACGGGAATGTCTTTGCTGGTTTTGAAGTTAAGGTCGGAGTCGATATTGCCGAGATTGGTCTGGAATTTCCCGTAGGCCACGAAGTCATGCACGAATCCGGAGAATGAACCCTGGAAAGCAAGCCGGGTGATGAGGTCGGTGCGCACCTGTTCGATGTCCCTGAGCATGGGGAGGAACTGCCGGAGGTCCTG
>JBQCFV010000849.1:0-3322 GCA_051958695.1 Chitinophaga sp.
GTCCACTTCGTTGAAGGAAGTCATCACCGAAGCTACGCCCGCGTCCACGGCGGCTTTGTACGGAGGGAGATAAAACTGGTACATCCGGCGGCGGCTCATATCCACCGTATTGTAATCCCGGCCTGCTTCCACCGCGCCGTACAGGGCGAAATGTTTTACGCAGGCCAGCAAAGTATTCGGGGCAGCCAGGTCTTTTCCCTGGTAACCTTTCACTTTTGCTTTTGTGATCTGCGCACCCAGCCAGGTATCTTCGCCCGTTCCTTCCGCAACCCTTCCCCAGCGTGGGTCGCGGGCAATATCCACCATCGGGGAGTACGTCCAGTGCAAACCGTCGGCGGCGGCTTCTTCCGCGGCGATCCGCGCGCTTCTTTCCATCTGACCGAGGTCCCAGGTGCAGGCTTCGCCAAGCGGGATGGGGAAAATTGTTTTGTGACCGTGTATCACGTCGTAGCCGAATAACAACGGGATCTTCAGGCGCGTTTTCAGCGCCATGTCCTGCAGCATGCGGGTGTATTGCGGGGTGTATGCGTTAAAGATGGCGCCGCATCCGCCGTTCAGGATGTCCTGCCTGTAATTTTCTTTCATGAACGGGCCTGTAACGTCCATGTCGCTGGTGAGCAGGTTCAGCTGCCCGATCTTTTCTTCCAGCGTCATTTTTTGCAGGAGGTTGCGGAGGAATGTTTGCCTGGACTGTTGCGCGCTGGCGTTTACGGACAACAGCAGGCCGATGGCAAGGATCGTTCTCATAAAAAACCGGCGTTGACTCTTTTTATCAACGCCGGTTACAATGCTTTGTTCAACGGAAGGGTTATTTTTCCTCCCAGCTGTCCGTTCTGAAAGGCGCTACGGGCAAGCCTTCTTTGCTGAAAACGTTGCCGATACCGGTATTGGTAAAGGAAAAACGTACTGCTTCCGGTTGTTTCACGGCTTTGGCGGACACTACGGCCGTATTGCCTTCGATCTTCACGTCTGCGGGATAAAATTTCCTGTCGGCGCCCGCGATGTAGAACTGCGTGGCTTTGCCGCCTCTCACGGCAAGGCCGTTTTCCGCATGCCTGAAATACACCACGATCTTGTTTTTGCGGTGTTCCATTTTTTCATAGACGGGATTCCTGAACGTGATGCCGGTTTTGCCGTAATGGTCGCCCAGGGCCCAGTTTGCCAGCCGCAAGCCCACGTCGTGCTTGTTTTGCGGGTGAATGTTGCTGGTATCGTCCACCAGGTCGGTGATAACCGCCATACCGGTATGCGGATAAGCCATGGTAGCGGTTTGCGCTTCACGCAGCAAGGCCCCTTTTATAGTGCCCTGCCCGTAGTTGTAAGGCGCGATCTGCACATAGTAGAACGGGAACTCGTGGCCCCAGGCTTTTCTCCACGAACCGATCATCGTGCGCATCAGCTCGTCGTAGGTGGACGCCGTGCCTGCGTTGCTTTCGCCCTGGTACCAGATGGCGCCGGCAATGCTGTATTTCGTGAAAGGCGCGATCATGGCGTTGTAAGTATAACCCGGCATGTGCGGCCATCCATTTGCGGGCGTGAGTTTGGCAGCTACTTCAACAAGCGCTGGCTGCGCGTTCACCTTTTCCGCGGGCGTCCACACTTCGGCGGGCGTACCGCCCCAGCTCGTATTGATCAGGCCGACAGGTACGTCCAGTTTCTTTTTCAGGTTTTTACCAAAGAAATAACCGACGGCGCTGAATTTTTTCAGGGTATTGGAATCGCAGGCGGCCCAGACGGCTTTCGCATCGTCCTGCGGGTATTCAGAAGTGGTTTTCGGCACATGGAAGAAGCGGATATTTACGTCGGCGCAAACGGGCAGCTCGGCTTTGATGTCTTTCAACCCGTGGTTGCCCGACCATTCCATATTGCTCTGGCCGCTGCATACCCACACTTCGCCGATCAGCACGTTTTCCAATTTTAACGTGGTATTGCCTTTCAGGGTAATGTCGTATGGGCCTCCGGCGGAAGGCGTTTTTACTTTCAGCTGCCAGCGCGCATCGCGGGTGGTTACAGCGGTGCTGGTAGCGCCGTTCCACGAAGTGGTCACGGCGATCTTTTCACCGGGCGAGGCCCAACCCCAAAGCATAACGGAATCATTTTGCTGCAGCACCATATTGCTGGACAGTATGGCGGGAAGACGAAGCTGCGCCCCGGCAATAAAGCCGCAGCACAACAGAAGTGATGTGAACAGGTATTTTAACATGGAACTTAAACGGTTTAGGCGCATTAAAATAATAAACCGTGGGGAGAAATCATACTAAACGGCAGTTTTTGAAGTAACAGCCACGTCTGCCATCTGGGTACGAGGCGTTCCCATTCAGGGGTAACGGGAAGGGCCGCACGGTATGCGGGGCTTTACCAGAAGCTGAGGAACGACGGCGCTTTCAGACCGTAAATATCAAAGCGCAGATCGGTAACGGTCGTAAGCTCGAAATAAAGCCCCGGCACACGGTCAGGCGTTCTGGGATAATAATACGCGGCGGCTTTGAGCGTGTTCAGCGAAAGGTTTTCGTTCCTGATGCGCACGCCTACCCCAAACCCGCTATACACGGGATTTTGAAGCATATAGTTCTTTTCATGCGACAGCTGCGCGGCTTCAATGGAACCAAAGAAGTTGAATTTGAAACCATAGAACTTCCAGGGACTGTAATACACCGTTTCGGAACGAGCCACCAGGCGGTGAAAGCCGTTGATCAGCGAGCGTTTGAAGCCCCATATACCTCGTTCCATGTTGATGTTGAGCGGGCGGTAAAAATAATTGTTTGGGTTGCCGAGATAATCAAGCACCACGAACTGGCGCAGGTAACCTTTTTCGCCGACGTGGATCAGCTTGCTGTAATAACTGGCGTTGGCATGTATCACCATGTCCTCCGAAACGCCCGCCTGCCAGAAGCTGCTGATGCCCGCGCTAAGACTCAGCAGGCCGTTCAGCCGTGTATGCCAGAATTTCTGTCCTTCCAGGCCGGTGTAAAAACGTTTCCGGCCCACCCAGTTTTCCCAGCCCATCGAAAGACTGGCGTTATACCCGTACGGGATGTCTTCCGTACGGCCGAAACCAAAGAAATGATGCGCTTTGAAGAAGTCCTGCCTGAAAAGCTTGAACTGCCCGAGGTAATAATGCCGGTTGTTGTAGATGGGATCGTCCGTATATTTTTCCTGCACGGGCCGTTTGTCAAAAGCGATATTGGAATAGCGGAACAGCAGCGCGAGGTTGAACTTGTTGTCAAAATGCCCGTCCGAGCCAAAGCGGTTGCGGAAGTTATAGCCGATCCAGCCGTCGAACAGCTTGTACATGTAATCGCGGTAGGTGCTGTCCGGATAC
>JBQCFV010000850.1:0-4744 GCA_051958695.1 Chitinophaga sp.
AGGGGCACTTATATTTTCGAACTGACCGTAACGGACGATGATGGCAGCACTGCGAAAGACAGGGTAGAAGTCACCGTGAATCCCGCCCTGCCGGTGAAAGTTACCGCCCATGCAGGGGAAGACAAGGTGCTGGTGCTGCCCGATTCAAGGGTTACGCTGGACGGTTCCGCGTCTACCGGCACGAACACGACCATCACCAGCTACTCATGGACCATAGCGGAAGGTAATGCGGATGGCTATCTAATCTCCGGCGCAAATACGGCAACTCCCGTGATCACCTTCACCAGACGCGGCCGGTATGTATTCAGGCTCACCGTGAAAGACGCGGACGGGCATGAATCGAGCGACGACGTGGAAGTGGAGGTAACGGACGACAATAACGACAATCACTCCGATGTGCTGTTAAATGTCTACCCGAACCCTGTGTCCACACAACTTCGCCTGGAGATCAATCTTCCGTCCCCCACCTTTGTCACCATACAGATATTCAGCATCAGCGGCCGCAAGGAAATGGAAATTTCTTTGGGTAACATACAAAACCATCAGCGTTTTATCGATGTGAGCAGCCTGGCTGACGGGTTGTATGTCCTGTATGCGACCGACAATAAGCATTTCAAGGAAATGAAGAAGTTCGTAAAAGCAAATTGATCCTTTTTATAAACAGCGCGGCCAGGCAATTCTGCTTGGCCGCGTTCGTTTGATATACCTCTCTTATAGTCGTGTTTGCACCACGGCATACCTCGTTTTGATCTTGAGGAAACGCTTTTCAAATATTTCGTAAGATACATAAGCGATCGTGCAGGTCAACGCAAGACAAATCACCGGGTAAAGTATCTCGTATACCGGCACGTTGACGCTGCGTCCGAAAAATTTCATAAAAGCGATCAGCACAAGCTGGCATACGGGGGTGTGAAACAGATAAATGCCATAGGACACTTTGCCGAGGGTTTTGAACAGCGGCTGTTCCAGGTTAAGGATGCTGTTGGGCGATACGGCCATCAGCATCATATAGCCAAACAGGATGGCATGGATAAAGTGATCGAAATAATATTCGCTGAACATGTCGATCCGGACTACTGAAAAAACGAACAGGAATGTGATGGTCAGCATTACGGCCTGCAGCCATTTGTTCATGAGCATTCGCAGCAGTTTTTCGTAAGTGTCCTTATGAAAAAGTATATAGGCGGCGAACATGCCCGTGCCGAACAGCTCCAGCTTGTCGAACAGCAGCACGTAGTTGATGCCGAACAGCCTGTCGGTGGTCAGGTTGGGGAAGAAATGCGGCAGAATAAGGCATAGCGCCTTGCTGAGGAAACCGATGCCGAGCATCAGCACGAACAGCGTTTTCAGGCGTTTTCTGAACGCCATGATAAGCAGGGGCCACACCAGATAAAATTGTTCTTCGATACATACCGACCACGATATTTCAACAATACCCTTGTTATAGGGGAAAAATGCCAGCTGAATATTCACCGCGAACAGCAGCAGGAATATTAGGTTGGTCAATACCGTGCGGGCGCTGTAGTCCGGCGCGAGATGCAGAAAATGAAGCGCATAAGGGGCCAGGAACACCATGGAAATACCAAACGCGAAATAAAGGGGCCATATGCGGAGTATCCTGCGGATATAGAAGTTCCGGAAGTTGATCTCACCTGTGTCCTGCTGCTCTTTCATTAAAAGATAGCTGATAAGGAAACCGCTGAGCACAAAAAAAAGGTTCACGCCGACTCTTCCGGTATCCTCCATTGCCCTGTTGAGAAACCCCCAGGCGTCAAGACCATTTTCCGCTTTGAAAAACTGGGCATGATGTAAAACTACCAGGAATGCGGCCACAAACCGTATCGCATCCAGGTTTTTGAAATAAACTCTCATTGATCTTTGACTTTTCGCTGGAACTTTTGGTCGTTTCTGTGAAATTGGAGCATCCATTCGTAAATGTTATGATGGCCATCGGGTTTGGTTCTGGGATCGTACAACGATCTCCAGGAGTGATGCCTAAAATCGCTGATGAGCGTCATCTTTGCCAGGCCGGGTGCGTAATGATTTGTACTGTCTGCATAAGCGCGGGTGTCTTCCATGAAGCGCCCTTCCGAGTCGCCGGCAATATACCAGCAATGCGTGCTGCCCTTTGCCACGTTCGCAAACTGGTGAAGGTTCTTTTTGTCGATAGCGGCAACGGACATGGGAACGGCCGCTGCGATCCTGCCCGAAATGGCGGCTGATTCCGTAATGGCCATCACCACGCTCCATCCGCCGGCGCTGTAGCCGGTAATGTAGATCCTGCTGCGGTCCACCCGGTATCTTTTTTCCAGGTCGTTCAGCAGCGTTTCCACTTCGCGGGGCTTGAAGCCCCAGCTGGGCGACTGTGGGGCTGCCACGATAAACTTGTAGCGCTTGCCGTCTTCCGGGTTGGCTGCCTGTATCTTTAACCCGTGGTTTATCCAGTAAGGTATTCCTTCTATGAGCAGGCGCTTGAGATCGTGACCAGATTTGCTTTTGCCGTGAAAACAAATGATCAGCGGGTAATTTTTGCCGGTCTTCCCATAGTCGTCCGGCAGATGCACCAGCGCGCCTATCTTTAAATGAGGCAACAGCTGGATCTTTATACTATCCATATTGTTCTGGCCCATCGCAAGCAGCGGGCAGAGCGTGCTGCAGACAAAAAGTATCCGCAGGGCATTGATTGAAATCTTCATAAAGGAAATTACAGCTTACCGTTAATAACGTCGTCCAGGTCTACGCCTATGATCTCTTCCACTTCGAGCTTTGATACCGCGATGTCGCGCTGGAGCGTGATGATCCTGGCCTGTCCTTCCTTATACCGCTTGGATGCGATATTGTATTCATCATACGTGATGGTGCTGGCGGAGTACCTGGCTTCGGCCTGTTCAAAGGCGGCCTGGTCTTCGTCCGTCGATTCCTGCTGCAGCTGAAGCAGTGACTTGTTTTGCATATAGTCGCGGTATTTGGACAATACCATGGCGGTGATCTGGCGGCGCGCCATTTCCTGCTGCGCAGTGGCGATATCAAGGTTGCGGCGAGCCACTTTAACGTCGGCAGCCTTCCCGAAGAACGAGCCAAGCGGCACGTTGATGCCTACGTTCCACAAGGGATAATAAAGCTGGGTACCCAGTTCTTTCTGGTCCACGAGCTTAAGGGTCACCGAGTTCAAGTTGGCGCTGGCGGTCACATAATTGAGCCAGTTGGAGCCGGCTTTGTTCAGTTCCGCGGCCGTTTTGGCCCTTTCATAATCTCTCACTTTTACGGCAGGGTTGGCCAATGCAAGCTCTACCAGCCGGCTTTCTACAGTGGGCTTGCCCGTTGCGGGCGGGGCTGTCTGGGATTGCGCGAAAATAGGCAGGGAACATAACAAAAGCGCCAGTAAGGAAATACTATTTTTCATGTGTTGCTGTTTTTTCAGGTTGTTGTATGTTGTTGTTTACTTTCAAGATTTCCCATGTTGATAATGATGGCCATTGAGCTGTAGAAGAACAGGCTGCCCGGCATCTGCCCGATGGCCACCTGGGCATAGTTGGCTACGATGTACGAATAAAGGCTTGCCACGATGCCGAGATACAACAGCCTGTAATCATTGTTCTTGCTCCGGTAATAATTCCTCACTCCCATGTACAGCACGATAAAATAGATCAGGCAGGTGAGTATCAGGCCTACATAACCGGTTTCGAGAGCAGTGCGCAGATAGCCGCTGTCCGGCGGAAAGCCCGCCAGCGGATGACCAGGGTTGAACTCGAGTCCCAGCACGCCGCTGGTGCACACGCCTCCACCGAGAGGATGGCTGAGAATATATGGTTGTATCCTTTCGCGGTTCTCGTCCCTAACGTTCAGCGATTCGTCTGTATTGAACTCGAACGTTGACCTGATCCTGTTGATGGTGCTGTTACCGTAAAACGGGCCAAAAACGAGGGTGCAGAACAGCATCAGGAAACTTATCGCGAACACCATCGTTTTTTTGTTGGTGATCGTCATCAGGATGTAAAGGGACAGGCCGGCAGGGATCATGAAAAAAGCGGTGCGCGTACCGGAATACGCCATGCCCAGGCTCATGAACAGTACGGCAAAGGCCAGGCCGATGCGATATCGTTTATTGGTCGTGTTCAGCAGCAGTATGATGCAGAATATAACGGTGTTCGCCATCAATATGCCGTACGCGGTAGGGTCGGAAAGGAAAGAGAACTTGCGGAAGTCGCCGCCCTGGAAATACAGCTTGTACCGTATCGGGTCGGACATTACCCAGTCGTGCTCAAAACCCAGCAGGCCAAACCATTGCTGGAAGCAGCCATACGCACCGGCCAGCGCAGACAATATCACCCAGAGCTTGACATAATCCGTAATGTCTTTTCGCGTCTTGAAAATGTTCAGCCCAACAAAAAAGATCATCAGGAAGTTGAGGAACTTCCGGGTAGTAAATACCCAGCCCTGTATCGAATCCATCGCCGGGTTGAACGCCTGCACGAGCAGGAAGCCGAGATAAATAAGATAAATATAGGTGATCGCGTTCCCCGAATTCCGCCCGAGCCGTTCTTTGTATACGGACTTTTTCAGGTAGATGCCAAGGAATGTGACGGCGATCAGCAAGTCCACAGCAAGCCCCATCGGTATGGCGTCGTTCGCGCTCCGTTTGATGTAGAAGAGGAAGAAACCGACCACCGTGGTCACGAAAAAACCGAGTTTGGTATTGAACAGGCAGATGCATGCGGCCGTTGCGCCAATCAGCCCGCCGATG
>JBQCFV010000851.1:0-4222 GCA_051958695.1 Chitinophaga sp.
GCGGCAAGGGAGCCGCTCTCCTATGTGGGCGTGAACTCCATCGGCCTCAAACGCCGCGGCTTTTCGCTGGACAAGATCAACCACATCCTCGACATCTACCGGATACTTTTCGTAAAAGGCAACAATATTTCCAAAGCCATCCGCATCATCGAAGCCGAATTTCCGGCCACGGACGAAAGGGACGAGATACTCTCCTTCATCCGCGATTCCGGCCGCGGCATCATGAGAGGGTACAGCACCAGGGCGAATGACGATCTCGCTTAACCAGGTAGGCAAGCGGTTCAACTACGACTGGATATTCCGTCGTTTCACCTATACATTCACCGGTACGGGCCATTACGCCATCCTCGGGCCCAACGGCTCCGGCAAATCCACTTTGCTGCAGATCGTAAGCGGCCATCACCACCTCAGCGAAGGAAAGGTGGAATACCTTTTTAACGACCAGGTGCTCCCGCAGGACCAGTTCTTCCGTCATTGCGCCATCGTGGCGCCTTACCTGGAGCTGGTGGAAGAATTTACCCTGCAGGAATGTTTCGAGTTCCACCTTCATTTCAAATCTTTCCTGCCCGGCTTCACCGGCCGCGACATCGCCGGCCTTGTGGGGCTGGATAAAGCATGGCGCAAGCAGGTGCGCAATTTTTCTTCCGGCATGAAACAGCGCGCCCGCCTCGCGCTCGCCATATTTTCAGACGTACCGGTGCTGCTCCTCGACGAGCCCTGCACCAACCTCGACGCGCCCGGCATCGCACTCTACCAGCAGCTGGTACGCGACCACTGCGGCAACCGGCTGGTGATCGTAAGCTCCAACGACGAAGCGGAATACGGGTTTTGCAAAGAACGCATACAGATCAGCGATTATAAGTAGTACATTTATTCATTCATGTGAATACTAAAAATTCCCTATGAGCATTCCAAACAAAAAAGTAGTGAATGGCTGGGCCATGTACGACTGGGCCAATTCCGTGTATAACCTCGTTATCACTACCACGTTCTTCCCTATTTTTTATCTCGGCACCACCCGCGCAAAATTCAACGGAGACGATGTGCAGTTCTTTGGCGCTACCCTGAAAAATTCCGTGCTGTACGATTATGTGCTTTCCGCCGCTTACCTCATCATAGCCGTCAGTCTTCCCATCCTCTCGTCCATCGCGGATACGAGAGGGAATAAAAAGAATTTCCTGCGTTTCTTCTGTTATCTCGGCTCGCTTGCCTGCGCCACGCTGTTCTTTTTCCCCTGGCTTCCGCTCGAGCTGTCCATGCTTCCCGTGATGCTGGCGGCTATTGGCTTCTGGGGCGGGCTGGTGTTCTATAATTCTTACCTCCCCGAGATCGTGGCGCCCGAATTCCAGGACAGGGTGAGCGCCCGCGGTTTTTCGTTCGGCTATCTCGGCAGCGTGCTGATGCAGCTGGTGGGTTTTGCGCTGGTAACCTTTCATGATGCATTGGGCGTAACGGCAGGAATGGCCGTGCAGATCACTTTCCTGCTCGTGGGCATCTGGTGGTTCGGTTTCGCGCAGGTCACCTTCAAACGCCTTCCTGCCTCCAAACCCGCCATCAGCGAGCATACCGCCAGCGTGTTCAAAGACGGGTTTATCGAGCTGAAAAAAGTATACGCGCAGGTGCGCACGATGCCCGTGCTGAAACGTTTCCTACGCGCGTTCTTCTTTTACAGCATGGGCGTGCAGACCGTGATGATGGTGGCCGTTATTTTCGCCTCCGTGGAGCTGAAGATGGAATCCACCAACCTCATTATCTGCGTGGTGCTCATACAGCTGGTGGCCATCGCCGGCGCATGGGGCATGGCGCGGCTTTCAGAACGGTTCGGCAACTTTAAGGTGCTGATCGCCACCGTGCTGTTGTGGATCGGCGTATGCATCAACGCGTATTACATCACTACCGAAACGCAGTTCTATATACTCGCGATGGCCGTGGGCCTCGTGATGGGCGGCATCCAGTCGCTGAGCCGCTCCACCTATGCCAAGCTGCTCCCGGAAACACGCGATACCGCCTCGATTTTCTCCTATTACGACGTCACCGAAAAAATGGCGATCGCCATCGGCGTGTTCAGCTTCGGTTACATCGAGCATATGACCAACAACATGCGCACTTCCGTGCTGGTACTGATCGGCTTTTTCACCATCGGCCTCATCTGGCTTTTTTCTGCGAAGCAGAAACAACGTAGATTAGCAAACGGAAAACCGCAGGCCGCCGCGCTCGAAAACAGGGCGTGAACGCCGCGGGGAAAAATTTGAACGGATGCAATTACACACCATCAACACCGGTCTTTTTAAGCTGGACGGCGGCGCCATGTTCGGCGTAGTGCCCAAAACCATCTGGCAGAAGCTGAACCCGCCCGACGATAACAACATGTGCACCTGGGCCATGCGCTGCCTGCTGATCGAGGACGGCAACCGCCTCATTCTCGTAGACAACGGCATCGGCGACAAACAGGACGAAAAGTTCTTCAGCCACTATTATCTCCACGGAGACGATACGCTGGACAAATCGCTGAAAGCCCTCGGCTACCACCGCAACGACATCACCGACGTATTCCTCACCCACCTGCATTTCGACCACTGCGGCGGCAGCATCGAGCGGCAAGGCGACAAACTGGCGCCCGCTTTCAAAAACGCGGTCTACTGGAGCAATGAGGCGCACTGGAAATGGGCCGTCAATCCCAACGACCGCGAAAAAGCATCTTTCCTCAAAGAAAATATCCTGCCCATACAGCAAAGCGGGCAGCTGAAATTTATCGAACAGCAGGACGGCGTATCGTTCACCGATCACATCCGCATCCGTTTCGCTTTTGGTCATACCGACGCGATGATGCTGCCCGAGATCCGTTACACAGGCCGCACCATCGTATACATGGCCGACCTCCTGCCTTCCGCCGGGCACATCCCGCTGCCTTACGTGATGGCCTACGACATGTTCCCCCTCACCACCCTCGAAGAAAAAAAACGTTTTCTCATCGAGGCCAACGAGCGGCAGTACGTACTCTTCTTCGAGCACGACCCGAACATCGAATGCGGCATATTGCAGAGCACCGAAAAAGGCATCCGGCTGAAAGAATCTTTCCCGTTAAGCGCATTGTAATTCACCCATAAAATCATTCACCATGCAGCAATTATTCGTACGCATCCTGCCAGTAGCCGCAGTGATGGCCCTTTCCGCCTGCCAGGGCGGCAACACCGCAGGCAACAGCGCCGCCATGAAAGACTCTTTGGAGGTAGACTCGCTCACCAACGTAGTGATCGGCATTCACGACGAAGGCATGAGCCAGATGATGGCCATCCGCAGGCTGACGGCCCGCGTGGGCGAAGTGAAAGACAGTCTTGCCGCAAAAAAGGCCGATACTACCGCTTATGCCGCCACCGGCCGTTTGCTGGACAGCGCCAACACCGCGATGAACGACTGGATGCACGCTTTCGACCTGGAAATGACCGGCAAAACCGCCGCCGAGAAAAAGGCCTACCTCGAAACCGAGAAAAAGAAGATCACCGACGTGCACGATCTCATGACCAGCTCCATCAAGGAAGCCAAGACCTTGCTGAAAGAAGAATAGTTCCCTATATTGATCTATAGAAAATCTGAACACATGGCTAACCAGGAAACATTTCTCGAATACATCAAAAAAGGCTACACGTTCAAAGGCGAACATTTCAAGCTGGGTTGCGCCATGCTGAACGGCGAAGTGGTAACCGGCGCGGACGTATTGCTGCCGCTCAAAACCATGAACCGCCACGGCCTCATAGCAGGCGCTACCGGTACCGGCAAAACCAAGACGCTGCAGATCATCGCCGAAGGGCTCAGCGACGCCAGCGTGCCCGTGCTGCTTATGGATATCAAGGGCGACCTTAGCGGCATCGCCGCGGCGGGTGCTTCCAACGCCAAGATCGAAGAACGTTACGCAAAGATCGGCGGCAGCTGGTCCGCCGCGGCCTATCCTGCTGAGCTTTTGAGCCTCAGCCAGGAAAAAGGCGTGCGCCTGCGCGCCACGGTTACCGAATTCGGGCCCGTGCTGCTGTCCAAGATCCTCGAGCTGAACGATACGCAGGCCGGCCTGGTAGCCATGATCTTCAAATATTGCGACGATAACAAATTGCCGCTGCTCGATCTGAAAGACTTTAAAAAAGTATTGCAGTACGTGAGCGACGAAGGCAAAAAAGAGCTGGAAAAAGATTACGGCAAAATATCCACCACTTCCACCGGCACCATCCTG
>JBQCFV010000852.1:0-2969 GCA_051958695.1 Chitinophaga sp.
GATCGGCATGGCGATAGACCAGGTGGCGGAACAATTCAAAACATTGGAAGGCTTTAACCGGCTGGACAATACGGACGATGCCATCCTGCTGCAATACAAGGAGCATGTCAAAATAAAGGTATACGGCGTGGAAGCGGACCATTTCGCCACCAAGCTGTTCACCACCACCGGCACCGAAACTTTCCTGGACGCGTTTTTTACGCACACCGGCAAAACCTCCGGCGGCGAAGAAACCACCGAAGAAGAAATATTCGCGAACGCCGGTATAGCCTTCATTCCGCCCGCCCTCCGCGAAACTGCGGCCATCGTGCAGTCCGCCGCGAACGGCGCATTGCCTTCGCTCATCCAGGCAACGGACGTCAAAGGCATTATCCACTCCCATAGCCAATGGAGCGATGGCACCGCCAGTCTTGAAGACATGGCCAAAGCCGCCAGGGACCAGGGTTTCGAATACCTCGTGATCAGCGATCACTCCCGCTCCGCCTTTTATGCCAACGGCCTGCACGTAGAGCGCATCGTCGCGCAGCATGAGCAGATCGAAGCACTGAACAAACAGCTGGCGCCGTTCCGCATTTTCAAAAGCATCGAAGCGGACATTCTGAACGACGGCAGCCTCGACTATCCTGACGAGGTGCTGAAAACTTTCGACCTGGTGATCGCTTCCGTGCACACCAACCTTAAGATGCCGGAAGAAAAAGCCATGGCGCGCCTGCTGAAAGCCATTTCCAACCCTTACACCACCATACTCGGGCATATGACCGGCCGCCTGCTGCTCAGCCGCAACGGCTATCCCGTAGACCATAAAGCCATCGTAGACGCCTGCGTGGCGAACGACGTAGTGATAGAGCTGAACGCCCACCCGCGCCGGCTGGACATCGACTGGGAATGGATCCCTTACGCGCTTGAAAAAGGCGCGCTGATCTCCATCGATCCCGATGCGCATTCCATCAGCGGTTATAAAGACGTGCATTACGGTGCGCTGGCAGCGCAGAAAGGCGGTCTTACCAAAGAAAAGAACCTCAGCAGCTTTGGCCGCGCGGAGCTCGAAGCCTACCTGGAAGCGCGTAAACTCAAAAAAGGATTATAATGTCGCCGGAGTTATTGCATGCGCTGGCCATTGCCGTAGCCCCCGGCATCGCCATTTCCCTGCTGATCTATATGCTCGACGGGCACGACCGCGAGCCTGCACGGCTGCTTATCCGCTGCTTTTTGCTGGGCGTGCTGTCCGTTATCTTCCCATTAACGCTGCAGGTGATGGCCGCCTCCGCGGGCTGGACGGCCGGCGTACCCGGTTTGTTCAACAAAGCCATTTTTGCTTTCGGCGTGGTGGGTTTGAGCGAGGAGCTGGGGAAATTCCTTGTGCTCCGTTATTACGCTTTCCGCAAACCCGCATTCGACGAGCCTTTTGACGGCATCGTGTATTCCGTGATGATCGGGATGGGTTTTGCCACGGCGGAAAACATCAGCTATGTGCTGCAATACGGCATCGGCACGGGTTGGGTAAGAATGTTTATCTCCGTGCCTGCGCATGCCGCTTTCGCCGTGCTGATGGGGTATTACGCCGGGCTGGCGAAATTTATACCGCAGCATCGCGGCACATTATTGTTTACGGGACTTTTTTGGGCCATTGCGTTTCACGGCGCGTTCGACTTTTTCCTTTTTATCGGCAGCAGCCTGTTCCTTATTATGGCATCTATATTTTGCCTGTATATCGGCATACGTTTGTCCGTAAAAGCGATCCGGCAGCACCGGGAGCTTTCGGCAAGGTGGCGCAACCGTTACGGCCCTCAGTTGGAAGACGAGGAGGAGTAATTGCGGGTGAGCCAGAGGTAAAGCCCATACCCGATGAAGGGGACAAAAAACACCAGCATCAGCCATTTCAGGTGATACGGGCGGCGGTTATCGCTGCGTTTGAAAGTATGCTGCACCACGAAGCGCACCACGATCCAGATGTGGAGCATAAACAGCAATGTGAGCCATATTTCCTGGTTGAACATATTTCTTCGCTTCTTTGCTTAAATCTACAAATTTTGAGGGAAAACCGCGCCGGGACATAGGCGCAAAAAAAAGAGCCCGACTCGAAAATCAGGCCCATCCTCCAAATTAACTAGTAATGCAAAGTGGATAAAAGAGGTATATATCTGTAAATGATATTGCTGGATTGACGGTATGCACGAAGCCTCACAACTTCGGTTCCAAATCTACAAAAAAAATTTTATAACTGTTAGGAATACTAATATTATAGGCAAGGACGGTTAACAGAAAATTAAGAAAAACGGAAGGACTGGTTTACAAAAAAAAAGAGCCCGATAAGACAATCAGGCTCGTTTTCTCCAATTTAGCTTAAGACAAAAATCCCTTATTCCCTAATAAATAGACTCTTTAAAATATGATCAAACAAGATGCCGGAAAAGTAAAAAATGAGAGCCCGACACGACCATCAGGCTCGATTTTTTCTCCAATTTAGCTTAAGACAAATTCTTACGCAGGTGCGGCACCTTGCTAATATCGTGATGAAAAAATATAAATCAGCTTTAAAAGAACTTCGACCGATGGCTGTTTGCCGTATCAAATCGTTAAACCAAATCTATACGAAAAAAACGAACAAACAAATATTTCACGTTAGGATAACTAACTATTAACTAAATTTCTGAACGTGTTGATTGAGTTGAGATTGTGGAGGTGGTTTTTCATCGTATATCCTATTACGGGAGTATTTACGTATAAAAACAACATCCGGATTCGGCGATCCGGATAATTGTTTTTCTAATATATAATAAATTATGTTAAAGGAATCTCGGCGTGACCTTTTTGCCCTTCAGCAGGGAGAAACGATAGTTCAGCATCAGCTCGTGGCTGCCGCTTTGCATGCCTTTCAGGTGAGTGGCCGATGCAAAGTCGTATGAGTATCCGAACGAGAAATTTTTTGTCGCCTGTATCTGCACCATTGCGCTGGCGGATTTTTCCGT